>CAIUAC010001158.1 GCA_903896985.1 uncultured Sandaracinus sp. | reverse complement strand
TGCGCGCGTCCGAGGACAAGAGCCGCGGCAAGATGGCCGCCGAGATCGCGAGCGACGCGAGCCCGCCGAACCCGCTGCGCGTCTGCGCCGAGATCGGCCGTCGCCTCGGCCCTGGCGACATCGTGGTCGGCGACGGCGGCGACTTCGTCGCGACGGCGGCCTACGTGCTGCAGCTCGAGTGGCCGCAGGTGTGGATGGATCCCGGCCCGCTCGGCACGCTCGGCGTCGGCCCCGGCTACGCGATGGCCGCGAAGCTCGCGCGCCCCGACGCCCGCGTCGTGATCGTCTACGGCGACGGGTCGTTCGGCCTGCACGGGCTCGAGTTCGAGGCGATGGCGCGCCAAGGGATCAAGGTCGTCGCGGTCATCGGCAACGACGCGGGCTGGACCCAGATCTTGCGCGGTCAGCGCGACACCTTCGGCGCGACGCGCACGCCCGCCGGGAAGCTCAACTACACGCGCTACGACCTCGTCGCGGAGGCCGTCGGCGCGCGCGGCTTCTACGCCGAGACGCCCGAGCAAGTGCAGACGGCGCTCGCCCAGGCGTTCGAGTGCCCGGAGCCCGCCGTCGTCAACGTGAAGATCAGCAGCAGCGACTTCCGCAAGGGGTCGGTCAGCGTCTGAGCGCCGGGGGCTAAAGGTCACAAAAATGTAGGATTCCGGGGTGCCTCGCGGCGCGCAGCGGCTACAGTTCGACTCGTATTTTTCCGCCTCGCGAGGGTCGTGCAGTGAGTCGTTCAGTGAGTCGTCCAAGTACCGTCGCGCTGGTCCTCGTGCTGTTCGCGTCGAGCGCCCACGCCCAGGACACGTCAGCGACGACCGCGGGAACCGGAGAGGCCGGCGAGCCCGCGGCCAGCGAGGCGCCCGTCGAGCTCGGCGGGCTCTCCTCGCTGCTCGACGAGTCGGTCGTCACGACGGCGTCGCGGGGCGCGGAGCGCGCGAGCACGGCGCCCGCGGCGGTCTTCACGATCACCGCGGAAGAGCTGCGCACCTACGGCATCCGCAGCGTCGACGAGGCGCTCGTGTTCCTCGGCGTCGGCGTGCAGACCTCGCGCGTGCGCGACTACACGACCGGCGGCGACGTCGGCGCGCAGGGCGTGCTGCTGCGCGACGCGGGGCGGCACGTGCTCGTGCTGCTCGACGGCAACGTGATGAACGCCTCGGACACGGGCAGCATTCAGGTCCACGAGGGGCTCGGCGTGCCGCTCGAGGCGATCGATCACCTCGAGGTGATGCTCGGCGCCGGCTCGGTGATGTACGGCTCGAACGCGATGCTCGCGGTGATCAACGTCTTGACGCGGCGCGCCGCCGACGACCCTGGCGTGCACGCGACCGCCGAGCTCAGCGTGATGCCGCCGGCGGCCGAGAGCGGTGCCGTGCGGCTGCCGACGCAAGCCGGGGACCGCTTCGGGCTGCGCTACCGGTTCGGGCTCGGCTTCGCGCGGGAGTTCCGGGTGCACGGCTCCGACGCGGAGCTGACCGTGCGCGCCGAGTGGCTCGAGGAGCACACGAACTCGTACCGCGTACACCCGCAGACGAGCGACGCGTTCCAGATCGAGCCCGGCGAGACCACCTGGGGCGGGGTGACGCACCACACGATGCAGGCGCCGAGCGTCGTCGCGGCGCTGCGCCTCGGGCAGTTCAAGCTGGACCTGCAGGCGAGCCACTACGAGCGCGGGATGCCGCTCGTCTCCATCTTCGACGCCCCGAGCTCGAGCGAGAAGCACACCTCTCTCCTCGCCGACCTCCGTCACTCGGCGCTCCTCGATCCGCACGTCTCGCTGACGACGCGCTTTTATGCGGGGCTGAGCGACTGGTCCGAGGAGACGAGCTGGTCGTCGCCGTTCTGGTGCTTGCCCGGGCAGATCGACGGCTGCGCCTACGTCCAGCGCAGCCGCGGACGTACGGCGGGTCTCGAGCAGCAGCTCACGACCGACTGGCGCCTCGACGGGACGCTCGTCACGACGATCGGCTACGACGTGCGCGGGCGCGACGCGACGGCACGCCCCGCGGACTACTACGACCGCCTGACGGGTGCGCTGCCCCCGACGACTCACCTACCGTTTACGCACACCGTCAGCGCGCTCGGCGCGGTCTACGCGCAGCAACTCTGGCAGCCGCTCGAGTGGCTGGCGCTCAACGTCGGCGCGCGGATGGACCTCGACAGCCTCTTCGGGGCGCGCGTCTCGCCGCGGTTCGCCACGACGTTCATCCCGGCGGCGGGCAGCTCGATTCGCGCGAGCTACGCGGAGGCGTTCCGCGCGCCGACGCCGTTCGAGCTCAACCAGCTCGATCCCACCTATCGGGTCAAGGCGCTCGGGCTCGAGCCCGAGACCGCGCGGACTGCGGAGCTCGAGTGGCAGCAGCGCGTCGGCTGGGCGACGCTCTCGCTGCGCGGCTTCGCGTCGTTCTACGACGGCATCATCGACACCAATTTCGCCGACCGAGCCGAGGTAGACGCTGCGCTCGCCCGAGGCGACCTCGCCTCGACCATCGACCCGACCTACATCCTGCGCTGGGTCAACGGCGGCGCGATTCGCTCATACGGCGGCTCACTCTCGTTCACCCTGCGACCCACGGCGGGCCTCGTGGTCGGCGGCAGCCTCAACCTCGCCGACACGCGCCTCGACGGCAGCCGCCTGCCGCTCACGCCGGTGTGGCTCGGCAACGCGCGCATCGCGTACACGTTCGTGCCGGGCGGCGCGACGCTCGCGCTCGTGTCGTCCTTCGCGGGGCGTCGCCTCGCGTACACCGACTTCACGACGCTCAATCCGCACGAGACCGAGGAGCAGCTCGACCTGCGGCTGACCTTCACCTCGCCCGTCCCAGGCCTCAAGGGGCTGCGCCTGCGCGCCTCGCTCTCGTATGCGGTGAACCCGTTCCTCCCCAACGTCCTCGCTGCGCCGAACGAGGACTCCTCCGAAGAGATCTTCGCGTTCATGCCGAACCCGAGCCCGCTCGTAGGCTTCCTGGGACTGCAGTATGATCTTGACCCCTGAGCGGATTTTTCGTCTCCTACTGCTTACCTCGCTCGTATGCGCCTCCGGCTGCGGGCTCGAGCGAGCGCCCGACCCGCCGCCCTTCGACTGCGCGACGATCGACCGCGCAGCGGAGCGATTCCCGGACGAATGCGGCCCGGTCGTGCCCGACGACGCCGGTGAAGGAGACGCGCAGTAATGGCCGGCGGACAGACGATTCTCGTGATCGACGACGACGGCACCGCGCGGGAGGTGACCAGCGCGCTGCTGATGGCGGCGGGGTTCACCTGCCACGCGATCGCATCGCCGATCGGCGCGACGCGCGCGATGCGGGAGCTGCGCATCGAGGCGGTCGTGTGCGACCTGAACATGCCCGCGATGCAGGGGGATGCGCTCGCGAAGCTCTTCCGACAGAGCAGGTCGCTCCGTGAGATCCCGGTCGTCGTCATCTCGAGCGCGCCGCACGAGGAGCTCGAGCCGCTGCTCGCGAGCGGCAACGTCGACGCCATCGTGCACAAGGGCGACCTCCACACCGGGCTCGTGCAGCAACTCCGGAAGCTGCTGTCGGGACGTCCGTCGCCCGGACCGCTCCCAAGCAGACCCGCGACCTGACCCCGCCGGGCGGCGCACTGGCTGTGTGCGCGCGGTCGTGACCAAGCCCGCGCCGCGCCCGAGCAATCGACCAAGCCGGCCGCGCGCTCGCGAAGGCCGCCGCGGCGCTGAACCACCCGCTGGCGGAGGGCCAGCCGCGGGCTCGCAGGGTCAGGCCAGCGTAGCGGCACGCAGCTGACCCTCGACGCCGACGACCATGAGCCGAGCGCTCAGTGCGTCGGGCGCGGACGCGGAGCCGGCGCCGCGGGGCCTAGCTCGCGGAGCGCCGCTTCGACGCGCGGGCGGTCACTGAGCTGCGCGCCCGCACGGAGAGCGCGCTCGTAGTAGCCGCGCGCGGCCGTGCGATCGGAGCGCGCCTTCATCACATCGCCGTAGAGCGCGAGGCCCTCCGGCAGATCGGCGTGCGCCTCGAGCAGGCGGTCGAGGAACGCTGCGGCGAGCACGTCGCGGTTGACCGTCAGCGCGAGGCGCGTCGCCTGCAGGAGCGCGGCGGGGTTGCGCGGGTCGAGGTCGGCGGCGAGGCGGTACTGCTCGAACGCGCCCTCGTAGTCCTGCTTCTGCCCGAGGATGTCGGCGAGCGCGCGCGCGCCCTCCGGCGAGTTCGGCACGAGCTCGAGCGCACGCCGCAGCGACGCCTCGGCGCCGGGGAGATCGCCGCGCGTCGCCCTCGCGCGCCCGAGCCCGGTGTGCGCGACGGCGAGCCTATCGTTGAGGTGAAGCGCCGCCGTGAACGCGGTCTCGGCCGCGGTCGGGTTGTTGCTCGCGAGGAACGAATCACCGAGCGCAGCCTGCGCCTCGGCCCAGGTCGGGCGACCCGCGACGGACTTCTGCAGGAGCTGCTGCGCCTCCTCCGTGCCGCCGAGCAGCCGACCGAGCTCGAAGTCGGCGTCCGGATCGTTCGCGTCGAGCGCGACCGCGCGGCGAAGCTCTGCGACCGCCTCGTCACGACGCCCGGCCGCGCCATAGAGCCGTCCGAGCCCGAGGTGCGCCTCCGCGCGCGCAGGCGCCGCCTCGGCCGCGCGTCGATAGGCTTGCTCGGCGTTCGGCACATCGGCGCGGAGGCGATGCGCGTCGCCGAGCGCGAGCAGCGCGTCGACGTTCTGCGGCTCGGCGGCGAGGGCCGCGTCGAGCTCCTCGAACGCGCGCGAGCTGCGGTTCCACACGAGGAAAGTGCGCGCGTTGCAGAGGCGCGCCCAGACGCTCGGCGCCGCGCCCCGCGCCCCGCCCGCGAGCGGCCGACACGCGGTCTGCGCGCGCCGATAGTCGCCCTGCGCGAACGCGACGCTCGCGACCGCATAGACGGCCTCCGGCGCGTTGTGCGCGAGCCGCGCCGCTCGGCGCAGCTCGGTCTCGGCCTCGCGGTAGCGCCCCGCGCGCAGCAGCCCGCGCCCGAGCGCGTTCGCGGCCGTCGCGTCGTTGCGCGCGGCCTTGGTCGCGGCACGCATGCCGGCAAGCTCGTTCTCCTGCGCGTGCGCAGTACCGACGAGCGAGACGGAGGCCACGGCGGCCGAGAGAACGAGGAGCGCAGCGAGGAGACGAGCGTGCACGAGGACCCTCCAGGGCGAGCGTTCCGCCATCGGTAGCATGAATGACGAGCGGCGACGCGCGCCATTCAGGGAGGGCCCGCCGGTTGCCGCGCGGGGCGCGCTCGACTAGGTTCCGCCCCCGATGCGCCCTGCCCTCGCCGCCTCTGTGCCCGCCCGCGCGCTCTTCTGTGCCGCGCTCGGCGTGCTCGCGCTCGCCGCAACCGGCTGCGGCGGCGCTCAGCGCGCGCAGAATCTGAGCTACGGCGACAGCGCTCGGGAGCTGTACGACGCGGGCCTCGCGGACTATCGCGACGAGAACTGCCCGGAGGCTGAGCCGATCTTCCGCCGCGTGCGACGCGAGTATTCGTACAGCCGGTTCGCGAGCCTCGCGGAGCTGCGCCTCGCCGATTGCTTGATGCAGCAACAGAAGTTCGTGGAGGCGATCGCCGCCTTCCGCGCCTTCGTGCGCTACCGCCCGTCGCACCCCGAGGTGCCGTACGCGCGCTTTCGCACCGCCGAGGCGTACTTCGAGCAGATGCCGAGCG
>CAIUAC010001157.1 GCA_903896985.1 uncultured Sandaracinus sp. | reverse complement strand
GGCCTCGCCTTCGACGCCTCGCTCCTGCGCTCGTCGGGCCGCTACCTGCAGGGCGCGCTCTTCGCGGTGCCGTTTCATGCGGCGACGGCGACCGGCGCCGGGCGCACGTTCGCGGACGCCTACGCGCAGCAGCTCGGCGGCGAGCCCGACGCCTTCGCCGCGTTCGCCTACGACGCGTATCGCCTCGTGCGCAGCGCGGTCGACGGCGGCTCGCGCACCCGCCCTGCCCTCGCCGCGCGGCTCGCGGGCGTGACGGCCGACACCGCGAGCGCCGTCGGCGGCTTCACGACCGCGCGGGAGCCGCGTCGCGCGACGCATCTGCTCGAGCTACGCGGCAGCGCCTTCGCCGCCATCGAGTGAGCGGCAGCGCGCGCAGCGCAGGTCAACGCTGGCAGCGCGGACAGCTCCGCGGGGGGACAACTCAGCGCAGCGCGAAGAACGCGGCGACCGAGCCGAGCACGCCGAGCACCATGAGGACGCCGACGGCCAGCCCGACCATCGCGAGGGGGCTGAGCCCCTTCTTCGGCGAGGCGAGTCCGTCGTCCTCGTTGCTGGTCATCGACGCGGGCTGCGGCACGCGGCCAGCCATCGGGATGCGCGCCGTCGCCGTGCCGGTCTTCGGCGGCGGCGGGAGGCTCTCGACGCCGAACGGCCTCGGCGGCGGGGGCGTCGTCGCGCCGAGCGCCGCGGCGATCTCGACCTGGGGCTTCTTCGCCCAGTCCACGGAGGCGCCGCTCAAGCCGAACGCGCGCACCGCGCCGTCCGCGAGCGCGCCCACCGAGCCATAGCGCCGGCTCTTGTCCTTGCGCAGCCCCTTGTCGATGACGTCGTCGAGCCCCGCCGGCACACCCTTGCCGAGCAAGCTCGGGCCGGTCGGCTGCTCGTTCATGATCTTCATCAAGATCTGCGCGACGTTCGGCCCCTCGAAGGCGATCTTGCCCGTCAGCATCTCGTAGAGGATGGCGGTGCACGCAAAGACGTCGGTGCGCGAGTCGACGTCCTGCTTCCCCATCGCCTGCTCGGGCGACATGTAATACGGGCTGCCGAGCGTCGTGCCGAAGGCGGTGAGCTTCGCGCCCGTCTCGACCTGCAGCTTCACGCTCCCGAAGTCGAGGATGCGCACGATGTCGCCCGCGTCGCTCTGCACGAGGAAGACGTTGTCCGGCTTGAGGTCGCGGTGGATCACGCCGAACGAGTGCGCGTGGTCGAGCGCGACGGCGAGCTGCGAGATGATCCGCACGATGCGCGCCTGGGCCATCGCGCCGTCCCGCCGGACGAGGTGCCCGAGCTCCTCGCCCTCGAGGTACTCCATCGTCATGAAATGCGAGCCGTCCTCGGTCTGACCGAAGTCGATGATCTTGACGACGTTCGGGTGCTCGAGCTCACGGGCGGTGTCCGCCTCGCGCTTGAAGCGCTCGACCGCGACCGCGTCTTGCGCGACGTCGGGGTGGAGGATCTTGATGGCGACGCGCTGCTTGGTCTTGGCGTGCCTTCCTTCGTAGACGCGCCCCATCGCGCCGTCCGCGATCTGCGCGACGACGACGTACTCGCCGACGGCAGCGCCGAGCCGAGCGTCGGTCGCGCCTGGCCCTAGCTCCTGAATGGTGAGATTCCCGTCGTTGCCGCAGAACGCAACGGAATCAGGGAAGCTCGTCCCGCAGATCGCACACTTTCGGCTCACGGCGCGCGATGCTACCCCGCGCCCTCCCGCACGGCAAATGCGTTCGCTCGGCCCCGCTCAGCGCAGGGACCAGCGGTTCGCCTCGGCGTCGTGGGCGAGCGTCAGCTCCTCGCCCTTCTTCGTGCGCACGCGGAAGCAGACGAGGTCACCGCCCGTGACGTCCCCGCCTTCGAGCCAGCGCCCGAGCACCGCCGCGATCTCCGTGCGCGCGCCCTGCTGCACGTAGGAGCTCGGGGCGTACGGCCAGCCCTTCGCCTTGCGGACCGCGACCTCGAGCGCCGTGGGGTCTTGGCCGCGCGCGTAGACGGGCGGCAGCCCCGCCTCGACGCGGAGGTCTCGCACGGCGCGGTCGAGCCCATCGAGCACGGCGCGGATGACCGCCCCCGCCGTCACGACGACGACGAGCGTGTACTCCGAGCTCACGCGCGCGACGAGCAGCTCGCGCCGGTCCGCGGCCAAGTGCAGCAGGTCCGGCGCCCCCCAGCCGAGCCCAACGAAGCGGGGCGCGAGGTCGGCGTAGACCATCTGCATGTGCGCGCCCGCGACCTTGGTCTCGAAGGGATCGACGGCGGAGCAGTAGTCGATGCACTCGCCGTCGAAGTCCACGAACGCGGCGCCGAGCACCGCGGGGGTGAGGCGCAGGATACGGCGGAGGATCGGCGTGAACGCGCTCTGGTCGAAGTCCCGCTCGGCCTCGGTCTCGATCGGCAGCATGCCGGAGTTCGAGCCGTCGCGCGCGCCGGACGGGCTCACGGAGCCCCGGGCGGGGGCGCTGCGGTGTCTTCCTGCGGAACGGCCTCGAGGCGCGCGGCGAGCCGCCGGTCGGCGAGCGTCGGAGTCCGAGCTGCGATGCGCGCGAGGAGCGAATCGAGCAGCGCCCCGCGCCGCTCCGCGAGCAGCTCCTGCCGGACGAGGGCGTGCGCGCGCTCGAGCGGCAGGCTGGCGTCGGGGCGAATCTCGGTGAGGGCGATCGCGTGCCAGCCGAACTGCGTGCGCACGGGCGCGGGCACCACCCCGGGCGCCGACAGCGCGAACACGGCCTCGAGAAACGCTGGGTCGAACGCGCCCCCCCGGACGAGCTCCGGCACGCGCTCAGCGGTGACGTGGAACGCGCCGGAGACGCCCAGCGGATCCGCCGAGTAGCGCGCGAG
>CAIUAC010001156.1 GCA_903896985.1 uncultured Sandaracinus sp. | reverse complement strand
GCGCCGCGCCTCTTGACGGTCCCGCCGGGTCCCTTACCTTGGCGCCGCCGCATGTCCAAGCGTGACTACTACGAAGTGCTCGAGCTGGAGCGCACCGCGACTCCGGACCTCATCAAGAAGGCGTACCGGAGCGCGGCGCTGAAGTTTCATCCGGACCGCAATCCGGGGAACGCCGCCGCGGAGGAGAGCTTCAAGGAGGCGTCCGAGGCGTATCAGGTGCTCTCCGACGAGCAGAAGCGCGGGGCGTACGATCGCTACGGGCACGCGGGGCTCGAGAGTCAGAGCTTCGGCGGCGGGAACGCGGCGGACATCTTCAGCCAGTTCCGCGACATCTTCGGCGGCGACATCTTCGGAGATCTGTTCGGCGGCGGTGGGCGGCGCACGAAGCGCGACGGACCGCAGCGCGGGGCGGACCTGCGCACGGTCGTCGGGCTCTCGCTGAAGGACGCGGCGCTCGGCAGCAAGACGGATGTGGAGCTCGAGTATCCCGACGCCTGCGAGGACTGCCTCGGCAGCGGCGCGGCGAGCGGGACGCGGCGCGAGGCGTGCGCGATGTGCGGCGGGCGCGGCCAGGTCGCGCACTCGCGCGGGCCGTTCGTGCTGTCGACGACGTGCCCGCAGTGCCAGGGCGAAGGCTCGATGGTGCGGGACCCGTGCAAGAAGTGTAAGGGGCGCGGCGAGGTCGCGGCCAAGCGCACCGTGAAGGTGACGATCCCCGCCGGCATCGACGACGGCCAGACGCTGCGCGTCAGCGATCAGGGGCAGCCCGGCCGAAAGCACGGCCCCGCGGGGCACCTCTACGTCACGGTGCAGGTCGAGGCGCACCCTCAGTTTCAGCGCGACGGCGCGGACCTCGTGCACGAGCTGCACGTGACGTTCCCGCAGGCGGCGCTCGGCGCCGAGCTGCGCATCCCGACGCTCGAGGGCGGCGAGGCGAAGGTGAAGGTGCCGGCGGGCGCGCAGTCCGGCGACACGATCGTGCTCTCGGGCGCGGGCATCCAGCGGCTGCAGGCGCGGGGCAAGGGCGACCTGATCGTCGTCGTGCACGTCGACGTGCCGAAGAAGCTCTCGTCGAAGGCGAAGAAGCTGCTCGCGGAGCTCGCCGACGAGCTCGGCAAGAGCTGAGCCGCGGGCTACTCGCTGAAGCGGGGGAGGCGGCGCTCGTCGAGGAGCGCGTAGGTGCCCCACGTCTGCAGCACGCGGCGCGTGTAGCGGCGGGACTCTTCGTAGGGGATGTTCTCGACGAAGACGTCGAGCGGCTCGGTCGCGCGCGCGCGCTGCCAGCGGTCCATCGCGCCCTCGCCGGCGTTGTAGGCCCCGGGCACCATCCCCGGGCGACCAGGGTAGTGGCGCGTCAGAAAGCCGAGGAAGCTCGAGCCGATGCGCACGTTGACCTCGGGGCGACGGAGCGCGGAGGCGTCGCTCGGCAGGTGGAGCGGCCCGGCGAAGCGGCGCGCGGTGCCGCTCATCAGCTGGATCAGCCCGCTCGCGCCGACGGAGCTGCGCGCCTCGGGGTCGAAGGCGCTCTCCTCGCGCGCGATGGCGCGCACGAAGGACGACGGGATGCCCTCGGCGCTCGCGGCGTCCTCGATCAGCGGCGCGTAGGCGTGCGGATAGGCGAGGCGCCAGAGCGCGCGGGCGCGCCCCGTCGGCGCGACGTCGAGGCGGTTCGCGAGCCGCTTGCGGATGAGCGCGGAGGACTGTCCGTACGCGCCGGCGCGGTCGAGGAGCGCGGCGGCGAGCCAGAGCGCGTCGGGGTCTGCGCCCTCGCCCGTCATGCCGACGAAGCTGAGCTCGAGGAGCGCGAGGTCCACGTCGCCGGTCCGGAGCAGCGCGAGGGCGCGGGCGAACGCTGGAGCGTCGAGCTCGGGTCGGCGCGGGAAGACGAGCGGCACCTCGCGCGCCTCGCCGAGCCAGGCGGCGCGCACGGCGTTGGCCCGCGCGGCGTCGAGGCGGCTGAGCTCGACGAGCGAGAGCTGTGCGTAGTACGCGAGCGGCGCCGCTTGGCAGAGCGCCTCGTGCGCGTGGACCGCGTCGGCGCTGCGACCGAGCTCATCGAGGAGGCGCGCGCGCCAGTAGGCGGCGCGCCCGTGGACGTCCTCGGCCGTCTCTGCGGGGCCCTCCGCGAGCGAGCGATCGAGCTCCGCGAGCGCGTCCTCCTTCTTGCCGAGCGCGCGCAGCCGCCACGCGGAGAGAAAGCGCGCCTCGCCGCGCATATCGCCGAGGGGATAGCGCGTCGGCAGCACCGTCAGGCGCTCGGCGAAGCCGGGATCGTCGGCGTGATCGCGCGCGACGACCGCAGCGCGCAGGAGCGCGTCGTCCGCCAAGCGATGCGCCGGCGCGTCGTGCTCGACGGCCTCGAACTGCGCGATGGCGGCGTCGTACTGCGAGAGGTTGTGGTACGCGCGGCCCGCGCCGTAGTGGGCGAGCGCCTTCACGTCGAGGTCCGCGCAGTCCGTCGCGACCGACACGAAGAGCGCGGCAGCCTCTGCGCGCGCGCGGCGACGCTCGAGCGAGCGCGCCTGCTGCAGGCGTGCGTTGCAGCTGCGCACGGCGTCCCCCGCGGCGCTGAGGCGCACGGCGACCGCGGCGTAGGCCTGCTCGGCGGGCTCGTTGCGCGAGGACTCGTAGAGCGCGTCCGCCCGGGCGAGCGCGTCTTCGAGCGTCGGCTCGGCGAGCGCGGCGCGTCGGTCGTCGGGCAGGGCGGCGAGGAGCGCGGTGGCCTTCGCGTCGGCCGCGCGCCCTTGGTCCGCGAGCGGGGCGCGCGAGGCCACGCGGCGATAGAGCGCGAGCGCCTCTTCGCGTGAGGCTGGCTCACTGCGCAGGGCGAGCGCGTCGGCGAGCGGCAGCGCGACGGACGCTGCGCCGATGGTCGGGCGCGCCTCGGCGACGAG
>CAIUAC010001155.1 GCA_903896985.1 uncultured Sandaracinus sp. | reverse complement strand
CAGGACGGCACGGTCACGTTCGCGAACCCGATGGCCGTCCGCACGTTCGGCTATGCGCAGGAGGAGTTCCTCGGGCTGTCCGTCGACGCGCTCGTCCCCGACGCGCGACGCGCCGGCCATCCGTCGCTGCGAGCCGCCTTCACCGCGGCGGCGTGGGGCCCACAGGTGGTCATCGAGCGCGAGGTCTCGGCGCGGCGCAAGGACGGCTCGGTCTTCCCGCTGCAGCTGACGCTGAGCACGATGGAAGGCGACGACGGGCCGCTCGCCGTCGTGTTCGTCGCGGACATCACCGAGCGCCAGCAGCACGCGGTGCGGGCGACCAAGCACAAGCAGGCCCTGCAGGACATGGCGTTCGACGCGGTGCTGGTCGAGGAGCGAGAGCGGCGGCGCATCGCCGCGGGCTTGCACGACAACGTGGGCCAAGCGCTCGCGCTCGCGCAACTCCACTTGCACACGGCGCGCTCGGCGGAGGCTGACCGGCCCCATCGAGAGTTCGAGGAAGGGCTGCGGCTGATCGCCCGGGCGATCGAGGACACGCGCTCGCTCACGTTCGAGCTGAGCCCGCCGATCCTCTACGATCTCGGCCTCGCCGCCGCGGTCAGCTGGCTTGGCGAACAGCTCGAGACGCGGAAACGATTGAAGGTCTCGGTGACGAGCGACGACACGCTCCCGACGCTGGACCACGACGTCGCCGCGCTCCTCTTCCGCTCGATCCGCGAGCTGCTCTCGAACGTGGTCAAGCACGCGAACACGAACACCGCCGCCGTGGCGCTGCTGCGCGACGGGCAAGACCTCTTGGTGCGGGTACGCGACGAGGGCGCGGGCTTCGATCCCTCGCGCGCCCGCGACTGGGACGCGAGCGGCGGCTTTGGCCTCTTCAGCGTGCGCGAGCAGTTGATGCGCCTCGGCGGGATGTTCGAGGTCGACTCTCGCCCGGCGCGTGGCACGAGCGTCACGCTCCGGCTGCCCCTGCAGATCGCTCAATCGAAGCTGCCCGCGCGAGAGCCCGACTGAGGCTGCTGCGCGCCGGATGTGGTCAGTCGCGGCGGCGGACGCGGTGCGCGGGCGGCACGCTGCCGTCGAGGCCGGATTTCGAGCCGAGGCTGCACCTGAACTGCGCTCCCCGCCCTGCGACGAGCGCCCCGACCGAGAGGGTCGAGGCGCGTCGAGGTCAGGGACTGACGGGCGGCGTCGGGGGTGTCGGCGCCGGGCCCGTGACGCCGCCGGACGTGGGCGCGCCGTGCGAGGCGCCGTCGACCTGTAGGACGTAGTTGCCGAGCATGCCTGTGCGATAGCTCGAGACGGTGACGCGGTGTGGGCCGGTGGTCTGGACTTCGTAGTCGAGCGCGGATTGGGTGCCGCCGCCGCTGTCGTCGTCTTCGGTCGCCGTGCCGGTCGGTGAGACGACGATCAGGAAGGTGTCGAACGCCGCCGAGGTCACGCCGAAGTGCACCGTGGTGCCCGCGGTCAGGTTGAAGAGGAAGGTGTCGGCGAGCTCGCCGCCCGGACGACGACGGTCGCTGTTCTTGAGCTGACCACGGAGCGTCTGGTGGACGTTGCTCGGCGGCGTCGGCGCGCGCGGCTGCGCGACGGTGAGCGTGTAGGGGCCAGTCTCGTTGGCGCTGTAGCTCGTCGCGTAGAGCAGATAACGGCCCGCGGTGGGAACGTCGAAGACGAGCAGGCTGTCGCGCCCGGTGGTCGCGCCGTCGTCGTCCTCTTGGCGCGTGCCGTCGGGCGCGATGACGATCAGGTAGGTGTCGAGCGCGGTCGAGTTGAGGTCGACGCGGAGGCGCGTGCCGGCTTGCGCGTCGAAGGCGTAGACGTCGGCGAACTCCGCTTCCGAGAGCGCGAGATCGCCTGTCGCGAGCGTGCCAGTCGTCGGCTGACCGAGCTGCACGAGGGTGGGATTCGCGGGCGCGGGCGACGGGACGGCGTGGTTCTGCCCGGCGGGGGCGACGGGCGACGGAACCGGCGGCGCGGGCGCGTTCTGGGTGACGCCGACGGCCCAGTGGGCGGTCTGCCCGGGCGCCGCGGCGAGGATCTGCAGCGTGATCGGGGCGCCGCCGTCGAGCATGAAGATCCCGTTGGACTGCTGCGCGACCGAGCGCCCGGAGGAGTCGATGCAGAGCGCGCGGAGGCGGTCCCCGTTGGGCGAGCTGACGCTGATGGTCAGCGGCTCGTGCGCGGTCGAGTGGATGTGCACGGTGTCGGCGAAGGAGCCGTCGAAGGCGCGCTCGTCGGTCGCCTCGAGCGCGCCCTGCACGGTGTGCCCGGGCGTGACGACGCCGGGCTGCCCGTCGGGGACGGTCGGCACGACGACGGGCGGCGGGACGGCGAGGCTCGGCGCGTCGGTGCGCACGAGGACGCGATAGGCGCCCGTCGAGCGCGCGGCGTAGCTCGAGACCTGGACCTTGAGCAGGCCCGCCTGCGTCGCGACGAGGTCGATACGCGAGCGCGTGCGGTCGCCCTCCCAGTCGTCGTTGTTCATCACGTCGACGCCGGGCGCGCTCACGTCGAGCACCGGGTCGAACTCGGTCGCGGTGACCTCGATCGTCAGGCGCGCGCCGGCGGTGACGGGCACCTCGAAGCGGTCCGCGAACACGCCGCCCGCGACCGTGCGGTCATCCGTGGCGAGCGTGCCGGTCTCGTCGAAGAGCGCGTTCGGATCGAGCGACGGCGGGCGCGGCGACGGGTGATTCGTCGAGGCGCCTCCGCAGCCCGCGAGCAGGAGGGCGACGACGAGGAGCAGCGATTGGCGAGGGAGCGTCGATTGAAGCAGGGGGAGCCTCATGGTGGCGGGCGAGCGAAAGCGAAGATAGCGCAAGGACGCGAGCCTGTACGATGCGGGCCGTGGAGAGTCTCTCGTGAACAAGCTGAAGCTCGCGGCGGTCGGGCTCGGCGCGGTGCTCGCGCTCGCGGGCGTGCTGCTGTCGGTGAAGGGCGTGTTCGGGCACGAGCGCGGGGAGCTCGACCGACGCGGCGAGTGGAAGACGTTCGCGTCCGCCGCGCCGACGAGCGCGCGCTTGACGCTGGTGCGCGTCGCGCTGCGGCAGGGCGAGGCGGTCACCTTCGAGGTCTGCGCGAGAGACGCGTTTTCGCCTGAAAAATGGGCGGGAGCGGGCACGCTCGCGGTGTGGCCCGCGGGCGAGCGCGAGGCGCTCGTGGAGGCGCCGCTCGACGCCGCGCTCTTGGCGGGCGACGCGACGACGCGCTTCCCCGAGGGCGCGTGCGTGCGGATCGCGGAGGCGGGCGCGCTCGGCGCGTCGGGGGACTTCGAGGTCGGCGTCGAGTGGCCCGCGGGCGCGGCGCCGACGGCGAGCGTGCGCGAGGTGCCGCTCCAAGGGCACGTGCTGGCGCGGCAGCCGCTCGGCGCGAAGGACCGCACGCCGCTCGCGCTCGTCGTGCTCGGGGCGCTGCTCGCGCTCACGGCGCTCGGGCTGCGCGCGCCCGCAGAGGTCGCCGTCGAAGGCGGTGCGATGCAAAGCTCGGCGGCCAGCAACGTTGCTCCGAAAGGCTCGCTCGCGCGCCCGCTGATCGGCGCGGCGGTGCT
>CAIUAC010001154.1 GCA_903896985.1 uncultured Sandaracinus sp. | reverse complement strand
CGTCTGCGGCGATCTCGAACGAGCGCAGCCGCGCGGCGTGGTCGTACACCTGCGAGGTGATCATCAGCTCGTCTGCGCCGGTGCGCGCGATGAACGCCGCGAGCGCCGCGCCGACGGTCGCCGGCGAGCCGACGGCGGAGCACGACAAGACCTGCTCGAGCAGCGCGCGCTCCTGCGGCCCGAGGCGCGTCTCGTAGCCCTCGATCGGCGGCTGAAGCTGCGACGGGCGGCCGAGGCGCAGGTTGACGAACGCTTGCTGCATCGACGTCGCGAGAAAGCGCGCCTCCTCGTCGGTGTCCGCGGCGAAGACGTTGAAGCCGAGCATCACGTACGGCTTCGCGAGCCGCGCGGACGGCCTGAAGCGCTCGCGATAGACCGAGATCGCTTGCATCAGCTGCGCGGGCGCGAAGTGCGACGCGAACGCATAAGGGAGCCCGAGCGCCGCCGCGAGCTGCGCGCCGAAGGTGCTCGAGCCGAGGATCCAGATCGGCACCTCGAGCCCCGCGCCCGGCACCGCGCGCACGGGGCTGCGCGGCTCGTCCGCGAAGTAGTCCATCAGCTCGAGCACGTCCTGCGGGAACTCGTCACTGCTCGCCGCGAGGTTCCGCCGGAGCGCGCGCGAGGTGAGCTGATCCGAGCCCGGCGCCCGCCCGAGCCCGAGCTCGATGCGCCCCGGATAGAGCGACGCGAGGGTGCCGAACTGCTCCGCGATGACGAGCGGCGAGTGATTCGGCAGCATGACGCCGCCGGCCCCGACGCGGATCGTCGACGTCTTCCCCGCGACATGCCCGATGAGCACGGCCGTGGCCGCGCTCGCGATGCCGGGCATCCCATGATGCTCCGCGAGCCAGAAGCGCCGATACCCGAGGCGCTCCCCGTGCTGTGCGAGCTCGACCATGTTGGCGAACGCGACCGCCGCCGTGCTGCCCTGCGCGATCGGCGCGAGGTCGAGGATGGAGAGCGGAAACATCGCGGCGAGAAGATGGGGCAGGGGCGGCCAAGCGCAATGGCGGTGGTCGCGACGAGCGCGCCGCCCCAATTCCGCGGGCAAATAAAATAGCAGTGTCGCGCCGAACCCACTTGTTGATTGTGGTCAGCCGGTCTACGTTCGGCCTTTCATAGTCCGCCTGACGCAGGCGCAGCGCCTCGCCCTCGAGGCACGGCGATGACCCTGTCAGCCTTGCCCTCGCGCTCCACGGCCCTCGCAGCGAACCCTTGAAAACATCGGCCTCTGGCTCGGCCAGGGGCGGCCCGTTCCGGGGCTCCGGCCCGGTTACGGTCGAACGTTCTCGGCAGTCAAGGACTCAGCGCCCATGCGTAGACTTCTCAGCCTCGTCGTCCTGGTCGGTCTCACGCTCGTCGCGCCGATCGTCCACGCGGACAGCGGCGTCTCGGACGAGCGCGTCTCGCTCCCCGACGGTCCAGGCTCGGTCGGCGGAGTCGGCGACAACGTCGACCTCGACGTCAACATGGGCTCGATGCTCTATCAGGTGCCCGTCGAGGTGCCGGAAGGCTTCGGCACCGCGACGCCGCAAGTCTCGCTCTCGTACTCCTCCGGGGGAGGCGCGGGCGAGGTCGGCGTGGGCTGGTCGATGGGCGTCTCGTCGATCGACCGGATGCGCCTGCACGGGCTGCCGGAGTACACCGAGGCCGACGAGTTCGCGGCCGACGGCGGCGGCGAGCTCGTGCGCGTCAGCGCGACGGCGACGTCCGCTGTGTATCGCGCGCGCAACGAGCGCGGCTTCATTCGCTATCAGTGGTACGGCCGCGCGCCCGCGGGCGCCGCGGGGTATTGGACCGCTGAGTATCCCGACGGAACCATCGCGTATTACGGCGCTGACGAGACCGCGGCGCACACTCCAGTGCGCACCGCGCGCGTCGAGACGGCGACCGGCGGCGTGTATCGCTATCTTCTGGTCGCGCGGGTGGACGCCTGGGGACACGCGATTCACTACCGCTACGTCAAGGACGGCGAGACGTCGCTGCTCGACGAGATCACCTATGTGGACACGGCCTCTGGGCCGCGGTTTTCGGTCCGTTTCGCGTACGAAGCGCGCGGCGACAACCTCTCGACCGGCGAGCCAGGCTTCGAGCTGATCCTCAGTCAGCGCCTCCGCGAGATCCAGGTCCGCTCGGGCAGTGAGACGATCCGCCGCTATCTGCTGACCTACGAGAGCGCCGCGGGCGGAGTCAGCCGCCTGGCGGGCGTCGAGACGCGCGGCCGCTTGGACGCGACCATGCCTGCGCGGTTCACGTTCGCATACTCGCGCTCGCTCGATGGCGCGTGCTCAGGCGCCTGCGAGGGGCCGTTCATGGTGGATATGGGCGCGCTGCCCGCGGGCGTGGACCTGATCAACGGGCGCTCGACGCTGCTCGACATCAACGGTGACGCGCTGCCGGATGTGCTCGAGACGAGCGCCACTGGCCGACACACCTTCGTTCCCTCCGTCATGGACGTCACGACGGGACAACCGCGGTTTGGCGCAGGCTATTCCAGCACGGCGACGCCCGGTGCGAGCACGTTCATCCTCGGCAATCCGGGCGTGCAGGTGCTCGACGTCAACGGCGACGGCTTCACCGACATCATCTCGTCGCGCACCGGGCAGGTGCTCTGCAACGACGGCAGCGGCGACTGGAACGGCGCGAGCTGCATCATGAACTCGACGCTGCCGGTGCTCGACGCCGACGGCACGGGCGACTCGAATCCGCTCCATGTCCGCTTCCTCGACTACGACGACGACAAGCGAATCGACCTCATCCGCACGACGACGGGCTCCAGCGAGGTCTTCGTCAACACGGGCACGGCGTTCGTGCAGCGGGCCGTGCAGGACATCGGCGCCGTGTTCGACGACTCTCCGACGCTGCAATTCGCCGACCTCAACGGCGACGGGCTCCAAGACCCCGTCGAGATCCTGACGGGCGGCGACCAGCTCCGGTTCCGCACGAACCTCGGCTTCGGCACCTGGGGACCGTGGGAGTTCGTCAGCCTCGCGGGCTTCGGCGGCGCGGACGTCAGCCTCCTCTCGCTCGAGGACATCAACGGAGACGGCCTCGCGGACGTCGTGCTCGTCGCGGGCAACGAGGTCCGCTACGCCGTAAATCAGAACGCCGGGACGTTCGCGCCTGTCGTGCGGCTGACCTCGGCGGAGGTGACCGGGGACCTGCCTTCGCGCGTGCCTGGCACGACGACGGTGTTGTTCGCGGACATGAACGGCAGCGGGTCCAACGACATCGTGTGGATCGATGGCGGGCATGTGCAGTTCCTGGAGCTCTTCCCGGTTCGCCCGAACCTGCTGAGCCGGGTCGAGAACGGCCTCGGCGGCGTGCAGACGATCGAGTACGGCACCTCGGTGCTGCAGCAGGCGCGGGACGCGGCGACGGCGCCCTGGGCGCACCGCCTCCCGAACGCGATGAACGTCGTCGTCGGCATGGACGTCTGGAATCGGCTCTTCGCCGACGAGACGACTGGCCTCCACGACCGCTCGTCGATGACGTATCGAGACGGCTATTACGACGGAGTCGACCGTGCGTTTCGCGGGTTTGGGCACGTCGAGCGAATCGAGACATCCGACCTGGCGACAGACGGACAGACCGGCGCTCAGACGGTCTTCGATTATGATCTCGGCCTCACCGACGCCACGCGCCATCGGCATGGACTCATGCTCAAGAGCGCGCGCTTCGGCGGCGCGCCGGGCGCCTGGTCACCGATGCTCGAGACGCGGACGACGTGGGGAGACTGCGCGGTCGCCGAGGTCCCCGCGGGTCTGCCCGTCCCGGTCCGCTGGCCCTGCGAGCAGTCGGTCATCACCATCGTGCAGGAGGGCGCGCCGGAGGCCGAGTGGCGCACGACGCGCACCGAGCAGGAATACGACGGCTACGGCGCCAAGACGCTCGTCAGCAACCTCGGGGTCGTCAACCTCGGCTCGCCCGAGGCGCCGACCGCGTGCGGCGCGTGCGCGCCCGGTTCGGGGCCGTGCGGCCCGACCTGCGCGGGTGATGAGGCGTATGTCCGGACGACGTATGTCCAGCCTGGCGCGGCGACGTCGGGCGCGTGGATCCTCGGCAAGCCCGTGCGGCGCACGACGTTTGGCGAGCTCGGTGGAGCGGAGACGGAGCAGGTCACTCGCTACGATGGGAGTGACTTCAGCCCCTTGGCCGAAGGGCAGTTGACCCGCGGCGCGGCGACGAGCGTGCGGGATCGCGTGGACGCGAGCGCGTGGGTGGACTCGCAGCGGGTCCGCTACGACGCGAATGGGAATATCGTCGAAGAGATCTTCCCGAATGGCTCGCTCGCGGTGACCGATGACTACCGTCGGCAGCTGACGTACGACGACCTCGGGCTGCGCGTCGCGCGCGTGGACGACCTCTTCCACGACCGCAGCGGGGCCCCCGTGGCGCTGCGCCGCGAGTACACCTACGAGTCCGCGTTCTACGACGTGAGCGAGGCGACGTCGTGGATGCTCGTCCGCGGCGGGGCGGCAGTGACCGCTCGCAACGCAGAGCGCTATCGCTACGACGCGTTCGGGCGCCCGAGCGCCATCCTGAAGACGGGCGACGTCGAGGCGACGCCGACTGAGGAGTTCTCGTACGAGGCGGGCTCTCCGGTCACCCGCATCGTCACGCGCTCGCGCAGCGTGATGGGCGGCGCGGTCGATTCGGAGGAGATTCTCTGCCTCGACGGGCAGGGGCGGCAGGTCCAGTCGCGCACGCGCATCGCCGACGGCGACTATCAGGTGTCGGGCTTCCAGGTCCTGAATCGCCGCGGGAAGGCGGTCCGCGCCTACGACGAGTACGTGAGCCCGAGCGGCGCGTGCGACATGGCGGCGCCGACGAGCGTCCCCTTCGAGACGTTCACCTACGACGCGCTCGATCGCGTCGTCGAGACCACCGAGAGCACCGACAGCGTCGCGGGCGCGCGCTCGACGCTCCGCGCGGTGTACGGCCCCCTCCGTACTTCGCGCTACGACGCGGAAGACAACGACGCCTCAGGACCGCACGCGGGCACTCCGCTCGTCGAGCAAGTCGATGGGCTCGACCGCGTCGTCTCTGCGACTCGGGACCTCGGCGGCGGAGTGACCGCCACGACGACGCTCGATTACGACTCGCTCGGACGGCTCGCCTCGGTGCACGCGCCGGACGGAGTCGAGCACTCGCAGTCGTACGATCTGCTCGGGCGCGTCGTCAGCGCGCTCGACCCGGACCGCGGGATGATCGCCTTCGCGTACGACGCGGCCGGGCACATCGTGCAGCGCACGGACGCGCGCGGCGCGGTGACGGCGGCCGAGTACGACGGAGTTGGCCGGCTCGTCGCGCAGTGGGATCCGACCGCAGACGCCGCGACGCGGACTGAGGTCCTGTACGACGAGGACACCGACTGCACTGGCTGCACCAACGGCGCGCGGCGCATCGTCGGGATGCGCTATCCGCTCGGGGAGCTCGGCATGGGCCGGGACGAACTCGGCTACGACGCGCGCGGCAACGGGACGCTCGAGGCCCGCACGCTCGGGGGGACGCGCTTCGTCTCGCAGTTCAGCTTCGACGCGATCGGGCGGCTGACGCGCTCGGCCTATCCGGGCGGGATCGCGTTCGACCGCACGTACGATCAGGGCTCGCGCCCGACGGGGATCTCGGGAATTCTCGACGATATCGCGTATGACGATCAGGGCCGCATCGCGACGCTGTTCTACGCGAACGGGACGCGCGGCGAGCGCAGCTACGACGACGCGGGTCGGCTGGAGGCGCTCGAGACGCGCCGCGGCACCAGCGTGCTTCAGGGCGTGTCGATGACGCGCGACCGCGCCGGCAACGTGCTCACGATGAGCGACACCTCGGAGACGGCGGGCACGCGCCCCTCACTGAGCGGGCGCTTCTCCTACGACTCGCTCTATCGCCTGCAAGAGGCGACGTACGGTGAGCCGGCGGCCGACGAGGAGACTCTCAACTACACGTACGATATCGGGGACCGCCCGCTCAGCGTCGTGTCGAGCCTCGGCGCGCGAAGCCGCGCGCACGTCGGCGCGCTCACCTACGACCCGGAGCATCCGAACGCGGTGCTGCACGCGGGTGTGCTCGACTACGAGTACGACGCCTCTGGGCACACGACGCGGCGTGGCACGACTTCGCTCGCGTATGACCATCTTGGTCGTCTCGAGTCGGCGACGGGCGAGGCGGGGAAGACCGGTGAGTTCTTCTACGGCGCGGCCTCGAAGCGGGTCGCGCGGGTGGAGAATGGCAGCGTCACGTACTACCTCGGTGACGAGGCCGAGGTGCGGGATGGCGTCGTATCCGTCTATCCGCGCCTGGGCACTTGGCGCGTGGGTCGGCTGCGCAGCGCCTCCGTGCAGACGGGGGTGCTGACGGATGTCGCGCCGCTCGCCGCGGGCGACGACGAGATCAACGCGGCGGATGCGTGGGTGTCTGTGGCGACGGCGGCAGGGATCGTCGATGGCGCGCCCGGCGCGTCCAAGGCGATGTGGCTGCTCTCGGGCGCCGCGCGGCGCTTGCTCGCGCTCGACGGCGGGGACGTCGCGTTCCTCCATCAGGACAACCTCGGCTCGACGAGCCTGGCGACCGCGGCCGATGGCTCGGTGGCGGGCGAGACGTTCTATTACCCGAGCGGCGAGGTCCGATATCGCACCGGCTTCGTCGATGAGCACGGCTACTCGGGACAAGAGGAGGACGAGAGCACTGGCCTGCTCGCGTACCAGTTCCGGGAGCTCGATACGCAGGTGGGGCGCTGGACGTCCCCGGACCCGGCCTTCGAAACGCTCACCCCGGCGGGCGTCGAGCGCCTCGGCGAGGCGACCAGCGGCTATGCCTATGTCGCCAATCACTACGGCAACGCCATCGACGAATTGGGGCTCGCCGGGCTGGAGGCGGCAGCGCCGAAGAAGTCGGCCGGGCCTCCGCGTCTCGCCAGCGTCGCCCCGCCGCCTCCTAAGCCTGGTTTCGTCGGCAAGGCCAAGGCCTTCATGGCGAAGCATCCATTTCTCGTCGCGGCGGCGAAGGTGGCGCTCAGCGCGGCGATCGGGTTTGCCATCGGCGGGCCGATCGGTGCTGCCGCAGGCGCGATCATGAGCGTCGCCAGTCAGGTGGCCGGCAAGAGCGTCGGGGCGCTGATCAAGAACACCCGCGCGGGCCGCGCTGTAGGCCGGACGGTCGGCAGAGGCTGGAACCACCTCGGCAAGTCGGCGGGAGGCAAGGTTCTCAAGGGCGTCCTCATCGTCGGAGCCATCGCTGGAGCGATCACCGCGATGGCCCTCGGTGCGCCCGAACCTCTGCTCGCCGCGGGCGGTGGGCTCATCAACATCACCACCTCAGCGGTTGTCAACCAGTCTCTGTCGCTCGGCTACTCGGCCCTGACGGCGAGTGTCGAGGTCGCCAACAAGGCTGCTGCTAGTCAGGCCGCGGGGCTCCCCGAGGCTGCTCTCCAAGATCCTGGTCAATAGGGGTTGGGTTCCATGAGCCGCTTTCATCCTCCATCCGCCGTCTTCGAAGGGTCCACACCCATGCTGCGCAAATCGCTCGTGCTCTGCCTGTTCGCCGCGCTGATCTCCGCTTGCGGCGACACCGCGCCTCCGCCCGACGCCGGGGTATGTGCGCCGGGCGGCGCGGGCTGCGCCTGCCTCGCCGGCGGACTCTGCGGAGCTGGGCTGGTCTGCGACACAGGCCTCTGCCGCGCGGTCTCGACGTCTGGGCTCACCGTCACCAACGCCGCGGCGCGCAGCTGCGAGGTCGTGCTCGTCGAGGCGGGCACGGAGGTGCTCGGGGTGGACTTCGCGGACGGGACGCTCGGCACTCAAGTGCACGAGTCGCCGCGCACCGCGGTGACGTTCACGCGTCAGACCGATACGCCGTTTGCGGCAGGTGCCGTCACGGTGCGCCGTACGGACGGGATGGGCGCG
>CAIUAC010001153.1 GCA_903896985.1 uncultured Sandaracinus sp. | reverse complement strand
TTCGGCTATCTCGGCATGGCCTATGCGATGGTGGCCATCGGCGTCATCGGCTCGTTCTTCGTGGTGGCGCTCGTCGTGCTCTTGCGCGTCGACGAGGCGCGCGCCGTGGCGCAGGCGCGCGCGGCCGACGCGGAGCCCGAGGTCATATGAGCGGGCTCGCGCTGCGCCGCTTCTTCCTTCGAAAGAACCGCGCGCCGGGCGAGCGCGACATGACCGTCGCCGGCAACGCCGTGACGCTGCTGAAGGACGGCGCGCAGGCGTTCCCCTCGATGCTCGCGGCCATCGCGGAGGCGCGCGTCGAGGTGCTCCTCGAGATGTACTGGTTTCAGAGCGACCTCGTCGGCGAGCGCTTCGCCGCTGCGCTCGCCGAGCGCGCGCGAGCGGGCGTGCGCGTCTGCGTCATCTACGACGGCGTCGGCAGCCTCGGCGTCGACGGCGCGATGTTCGACGGGCTCCGCGCGGCAGGCGCCGAGGTCTTCGAGTACCACCCGGTCGCCCCCTGGGCGAACCGCTGGCGCATCGGCACGCTCAACAACCGCGACCATCGCAAGATCATCGTCGTCGACGACGCGGTCGCCTTCACCGGCGGGATCAACATCGGCCTACCGTGGGCGCCCGAGCGCGACGGCGGCGAAGGCTGGCGCGACGACGCGGTGCGCATCGAGGGTCCGGCGGCGGCCCAACTGCGGGCGGTGTTCCTCGACAGCTGGCGGGAGCTCGGCGGGTCGCCCTGCCCGCCCGTGCACGGTGCGCCAGCCGCCCCGACGGAGGTCGCGCCCGCGGCCGCGTTGCAGGCCGTGCGCGCGCTGCCGAGCGGCCGCTGGCGCAATCGAACGCTGATCCGCAGCGCCTACCTCGACCAGATCCGGCGCGCGAAGCGCTACGTGTACATCGCGAACAGCTACTTCATCCCCGACCGAGTGGTGCGGCACGCGCTCGCAGACGCCGTCGCGCGGGGCGTGGACGTGCGGGTGCTGGTCGCCGGGAAGAGCGATGTGCGCGCGGTGTACTACGCGTCGCGCTTCCTCTACGGCTGGCTGCTCGGGCGCGGGATCAGCATCTACGAGTGGACGAAGTCTGTGTTCCACGCGAAGAGCGCGGTGATCGACGGGCAGTGGAGCACGATCGGCTCGTTCAACCTCGACAACCGCTCGTGGCGGCTGAACCTCGAGATCAACGTCACGATCGACGGCGCCGAGGTCGCGGAGGCGATGCACGCGCGCTTCCTCGCCGACGCGGGGCAGTCGAACAAGGTCGAGCTCGCGCAGTTTCGCTTTCGGTCGCTGCAAGAGCGGCTCAGCGAGGTCTTCTACTATCTGTTCCGCAGGCTCCTCTGACGACGCCGAGCGAGCGCGCGGCGCGCTCGACCGCGGATGCTACGCTCGGCCCTCCTGACCGTGCCGCCCCGCCCGCGCCAAGCCGACCTCGCCAAGCCGACCTGGCCAAGCCGAAACTCCAAGGTGCGGGGCCGCGGCGGCGTCTGTCAGGCGCAGTTCCACCGTCCGCTGAACCGAGGGAGCCGAATCGCATGATCGAGCGCAATTATGAGGCAAAAGTCGTCGGGGCCCTCGCCGCCTGCGGAATGCTCGTGGGGCTTGGCGCCTGCGGCGGCGGCCATATGCGCCTCGAGCCGCGCTACGTCGCCGTGCACAACACGATGGCCGCGATGGGGCTCGCGCAGACAGGGGCCATCAACGAGGGCTCGCTCGCCGAGGGCGGCATCGCGCGCTCGACGCAGCGGCTCGAGGCGGGGCAGTGCTACACGTACGTCGCGCTCGGCAGTGACGCCGTCGACGACCTCGACGTGCGCGTGCTCGACGACGCGGGCACGGCGCTCGGCAGCGACGCGACCCACGATCGGCAGGCCGCCGTGCGCGTGTGTCCGAGCTACGCGGGCGACTATCAGGTCGTGCTGACGATGGCCGGCGGGCACGGCGACTACGCGCTCAGCGTGTGGTCGGGCGCGCCTTCGTCGGGCGGCGCTGCGGTCGCGGCGGGTGACGCTCACGGGGCGAGCGGGCGCGGCGGCTGCGCGACGCCGCTGCCGCTCGAGCTTGGCCGCCCGGTGCAGGGCGACACGCGCCCGGGCGCGAACCTGCTGAGCGGCTCCTGCGCGGAGAACCACGCGCCGGAGCAGGTCTATCAGCTGCGCGTCGAGACGCGCTCGCAGATCTCTGCGGTGCTGCAGTCGACGTTCGACGGCGCGCTCTACCTGCAGCGCGAGTGCGGGCAGCGCGAGTCGGAGCTCGGCTGCAACGACGACAACCCCGACACGACGCGCTCGCAGCTCGACCTCACGCTCGACCCGGGCACGTACTTCCTCGTCGTCGACGGCTACGAAGATCAGGGCGGCACCTACGAGCTCGTGGTCTCCGCCTCAGCGGCGCAGCCCGTCGAGGCGCTGTGCAGCGACGCGGCGCCGCTCCAGGTCGGGCACACGGTCACCGGCACGACGACGGGCTCGCAGGACGCGTTCACGGCGACCTGCGCCGGCGGCGCGCACTCGCCCGATCGCGTCTATCGCCTCGACGTGCAGGCGCGCTCGCGGATGCGCGTGCGCATGCGCAGTGACCACGACGGCGCGCTCTACGTCCGCAGCGACTGCACGAACCCGTCGTCGGAGGTCGCCTGCAACGACGACTTCGGCGATCAGCAGCACTCGCTCGTGACGGCGGTCGTCGACGCCGGCCACTACTTCGTCTACGCAGACGGCTACAACCTCGCGGCCTCGGGGAACTTCACGCTCGACGCGGAGCTCGCGCCCGAGGCGGGCGGCGGCGCGACGGGCGATCAGTGCAGCGCGGCGAGCGCGGCCGTGCCGGGCACGCCGACGGGCGTCGACACCTTCGCGGCAGCCGACGACCTCTCCGGCAGCTGCGGCGGCCAGGGCGCGCCCGACGTCGTGCAGCGCCTCGACGTGCGCGCGCGCTCACGAGTGCGCGTGACGTTCACGGGCGCAGAGCACTCGGGCGTGGCGTATCTACGCCGCACCTGCGGCGACGCGACGACGGAGCTCGGCTGTGTCGCGTTCGCCCCGTCTGCGAGCGGAGCGCCCCCCGGGCCCGGCCCCCGGCCCGGCCCGATGCCCTCACCGTCGGTGGCG
>CAIUAC010001152.1 GCA_903896985.1 uncultured Sandaracinus sp. | reverse complement strand
CGCACGCCGTCGGCGCGCCGACCGACAACAGCGCGCTCGGCAGCGGCGCGGCCTATGTGTTCGTGCGCGCACCCGGCTGGACGCAAGAGGCCTACGTCAAGGCGTCGAACCCGGACGCCGGCGACGCGTTCGGCAGCGTCGTCTCGCTGTCCGCCGACGGCGCGACGCTCGCGGTCGGGGCGCACCTCGAGGACTCGAGCGCGACGGACGTCGGCGGAGTCCCGTCGGACAACAGCGCGGCCGACAGCGGCGCGGCGTATGTGTTCGCGCGCGTCGCCTCGACGTGGAGCCAGGAGGCGTACGTCAAGGCGTCGAACACGGACGTCGGGGACGACTTCGGCTTTGCGCTCGCGCTGGCCTCGAACGGTCAGCGCCTCGTCGTCGGCGCTCGAAACGAGGACTCTTCGGCCACCACCGTCGGCGGGAGCGACCTGAACGGCGGCGACTCGAACGGCGCGGCGTACGTGTTCGTGCGCTCCGGCGCGTTCTGGACGCAGGAGGAGTACCTCAAGCCGTCGAACTCCGACAACCGCGACCGATTCGGCTGGTCGGTGGCGATCTCCGGCGACGGCACCCGCGTCGCGGTCGGCACGCCGTTCGAGGCGTCCGACTCGCTCGGCCTCAATGGCTCGCAGGTCAGCAACTCGATGCCAGCCGCCGGCGCCGCCTATGTGTTCCACCTGGTCGCGGCGACCTGGGCCCAAGAGGCCTACGTCAAGTCGTCGAACACCGAGGGCAGTGACACCTTCGGCGTCGTGCTCGCGTTCTCGGGCGACGGCGCGCGCCTCGCGGTGAGCGCCAGCGGGGAAGCCTCCAACGCGACCGGCCTCAACGGCAACCAGGCGAACAACGCCATGACCCAGGCGGGCGCGGTGTACGTCTACTGAGGCGAGGGCCCGCTCAGCCGAGGGCGGCCATCGCCTTCAGCGTGTCCTCGACGTGGCGCTTCACGTTCAGCTCGTGGTGGAAGACGGCGCGGATCGTCGCGTCCTGGGCGATCACGTACGTCACGCGCTTGAGCATCAGCCCGAACAGGCGCTCGACGTCGTAGTCCTTGGAGATCGCCTTCTCGGCGTCCGAGACGAGCGAGAAAGGCAGCCCGTGCGTGTCGGAGAAGCGCTTGTGCGAGGCGCGATCGTCGAGGCTGACGCCGACGACGGTGGCGCCCTTGGCGTCGAGATCGGCGAAGACGTCGCGGAACAAGCACGCCTGCTGCGTGCAGCCGGGCGTGAAATCCTTGGGATAGAAGTAGAGAACGACCGGGCCCTTCGCGAGCAACTCGCTCGAGCGGACCTCCTGCCCGTGCTGATTCGTCCCGCTGAACGCCGGCGCCCTGTCCCCTACGTTGAGCATGGCGAGGCTTAGGGCGCGACGGCCGAAGCGGCAAGCAGAGTCGTCCGCGCGTTGACGGCTCGGGAGGTGCGTGATAGGAGTCCGCCCCCTTCCCTGAGAGGGTGTTCGACCCCTCTACAGCTTTCGGAGTGAGAACGTCATGGGTAGCAGCGTCCCCCAGATTGAAGCCATCGAGCGTGCGCAGTTCCGCAAGCTCCCCGAGTTCCGCGTCGGCGACACCATCAAGGTGCACTACCGGATCCGCGAGGGCGAGAAGGAGCGCATTCAGATCTTCCAAGGCGTCGTGATCCGCAAGTCGCGCGGCGGCGTCGGGACGACCTTCTGCGTCCGCAAGGTGAGCTACGGCATCGGCGTCGAGCGCGTCTTCCCGACGCACTCGCCCCGCATCGAGACCATCGAGGTCGCGAGCCGCGGCCAAGTGCGTCGCTCGCGCCTCTACTATCTCCGTGAGCTCGAGGGCAAGAAGGCCCGCCTCAAGGAGCGCACGCGCGTCACGACGGCGACCCCGTCCGTCGCGCCGCCTGCGGCCTGAACCTCCCCACCGGGAGTTTGACGCGCGCGCAGAATCGAGCCCAAGTGGGCTGATGCGCGCGCTCCTCGTCGGCCTGCTGCCCGCCGCGATCCTCTCGATCGCGGCGGTGCATGTGCAGGCCGCACGCGCTTGGGGGGCGCCCCCGAGCGAACGGCCTGTCGAGACGCTCGCCCGACAGCATGCCGACCGGCATCGCGTGCGAGAGACGTCTCGCAAGGGGGCGTTGGATAGGCCGCTGATCGGACCGCGCACGACGCGATACGCGGTGACGTTCCAGCATCTGCACACGCGCGAGCTCCTGCCGATCGCGGTGCGGGTGCCCGAGGAACGTCTTTCGTCGTTTCTGCGATGTCGAGCGTCGGGCGCTGAGCGCGCGATGGACCCGATCCCGTTTGGCGTGGCGCTGACGTTGGCGCGACGCTACGGCGCGACGCGCGTCGAGGTCGTCAGCGGCTATCGCTCGCCGAAGCTCAACGAGCGCCTGCGCAAGAAGGGGCACGAGGTGGCGTCGGACAGCCAGCACACGCACGGCAACGCGCTCGACTTCCGCCTCCCCGGGGTGCCCGCGGCGGAGCTAGCGCGCGCGGCGGGCGAGGTGCACGTGGGCGGCATCGGCACCTACCGCGAGAGCGACTTCATCCACGTGGACACCGGGCGTCCGCGCACCTGGAGCGGGCACTGAGCGGCGCCGCGAGGCCTCAGCCGAGCACGCGGAGTAGCTCGTTGAGCGAGCCCGTGCGGTAGCCGGCGAGGTCGAGCGTGACGAAGGTGTAGCCGGCCCCCTTGCCCGCGAGCACGAGCTCGTCGCGCAGGTCGAACGCCCGCGAGAGCTCAGCCTTCGACACCTCGACGCGCGCGAGCTCGCCGTGATGGCGCACGCGCACCTGCCGGAACCCGAGCCCGTGGAGGGCCTCCTCGAGCACGGCGATCTGCGCCAAGCGCTCGCGCGTGACGGGCGTGCCGTAGGGGATGCGCGAGCTCAGGCAGGCTGCGGCGGGCTTGTCCCAGACGTCCATCCCCAGCGTGCGCGCGAGCTCGCGCACCTCGAGCTTCGTCAGCTCGGCTTCGACGAGCGGGCTGCGCACGCCGGCCTCGCGAGCGGCCTCGAGCCCGGGGCGGTAGTCACCGAGATCGTCGAGGTTCGTGCCGTTGACGACGACCGCGAGGCCGAGGCGCGCGCGCTCCCGAGTCGTCGTGCGATAGAGCTCGGACTTACAGAAGAAGCAGCGATTGATAGGGTTTGCCGCGTAGCCCGGGTCGTCGAGCTCGTGGGTGTCGACCACGAGGTGTCGCGCGCCGAGGAGCGTCGCGATGCGCTCGGCGTCTTGCCGCTCGCGGGGCGAGAGCGATGGGCTGACGGCGGTCAGCCCGACGGCGCGCTCGCCGAGCACGTCGGTCGCGACCTTGAGCACGAAGGCGCTGTCGAGCCCGCCGCTGTAGGCGACGAGCACGGAGCCCATCTCGGTGAACAGCTGACGCAGGCGCTCGAGCTTGTCGGACATCGCCGCTCCTCTAGCGCCGGGCGATCGCGGCGACAAGCGTGGCGCGCGCGCTCATCGGACGCGCACGGCGGCTTCGCGGAAGTCGTTCGTGCCCGGCGAGTGCACCCAGAGCTTGCGGTCGGCGACCGCCCCCGCGACGACGCTGACGACGAGAAACGCGCACGGCCACATCAGCGTGCGCTCGCTCGCGAACGTCGCGGCGTCCTCGGCGGAGAAGTGCGCGCCCGCGTCGCAGTGCGAGTGATAGATGACCTTGATCGGGCGGCCGCTCGCCTCGCCGGCGTCGAACGCACGCCCGGCGCGCAGCGCGTTGATCTGGAAGTACTCGCGGCTCGTGCGCGGGAAGCGCTCAGGGTCGAGCGCGTGGTACTCGTCGGCCTCATTCTGCTCGCGCGCGCAGCGGTCGGCGAGGGCAGGCTCGGCCGCCGGGCCCGACAGAAAACCGCACGCCTCGCTCGGATACTCCGCGAGCGCGTGCGCCTCGGCGTCGGCGAGCGCGTCGGCGGTGAGCACGAGGGCGCCCGCGATCCAGGGGCGCGCGTCGTCGAGTCGCAGCCCGCGCGGCCAGGTGCCCGCAACGCCGAGACCCGTCGCTGCCTTGATCGTCTCGACCGCCGCGAACGCGCCGAGCAGCGCGCGCGCGGCGTCCGTGAGGCGCGGATCGGTCACGAGGTCTGCAGGCAACGCGCCTGGGTCGGAGGTCGCGGCGCCGTCCTCGTCGAAGGTCACTCCAGCGCGCTCGAGGTAGTCGCGCGTGGTGGCGTCGTCGGGTGTG
>CAIUAC010001151.1 GCA_903896985.1 uncultured Sandaracinus sp. | reverse complement strand
TCTGAGCGCGCCCGTCGCCGTGAAGCGGAGGTCGGCGGCGGTCGCGGTCGCGGCGACGTCGGCGGTGACGGTGGTGTCGCCGCGCCGATAGGCGGACAGGCGCACCGCGGCGCTCGCGGGGAGCGTGAGCGCGTAGGTGCCGTCGGCGGCGGTCGTCGCGCGCGTCAGGTAGACGCCGTCCGTGCCCTCGGCGTGCACGTGCACGCCCGCGACGGGCGCGGCGTCGGCGTCGGTGACCGTGCCGGTGACCGTGCGGACCGGCGTGTCTTGCGACTCCGCGATCGACGCGACGAGCCCGTCGAGCCCGGGGCGCGCGCCGACGTAGAGGCGCGCCATCGGGGCGCGCGTGCGGGCGCAGGCGCCGACGGTGAGGTCCCCGCTGTCGTAGACGGCGACGCCGCTGACGGTGAGGAACGGCTTGAGGTCGCCCAGCGGCGAGGCCCACGCGTAGCTCGCGCCGTCGTCGTCGACGAAGCCGACCCACGGCGACGCCTCGGTCGCGCCGCCGTCGAAGCCGTAGCCGGGCAGGAAGCGCGGCATGCGCGACATCTGCGCGAAGAACGTATAGAGCTGCGTGACCGTCGCGTCGCTCGAGCGCGTGCTCGCGACGTCGAAGGTGAGGTCCACGCTCGTCGCGCCGGGCGCGAGCGTGTAGTCGATGGCGACGGAGAGGTCGTCGTACGGGGCGCGCGCGAGCGGGCGCGCGAACTCGTCGATGAACGGGATGGCGGCGAGGTGCCCCGCGGCGCGGATGGTCGCCGGGCCGCCCGCGCTGCCGTCCGCGAGCACCGTGACGCTGTCGGTGTGCAGCGTGAAGCGCCCGAGCGCCTGGATCACCTCGCCGAAGTCCGCGGACCCGACGAGCGCGCCGCCCTCGACGCGCCCGAGGCCGATGATGGCGCCGCCCCAGGGGACGTAGTGATCGGAGTCGCCGACGTCCTCGACGATGACGGCGACGCGGTCGTTGGCGAGCACGAAGTCGCCCGCGCGCACCGTCGAGAGCTCCTGCGGATCAGCCGGCAGCGTGGCTCCGGTCAGGCGCCCCGCGCGCGCCTCGGTAGCGCTCGCGCCGAGGGGCTCCGCGTGTCCGTTCGCGTCGCCCGTCTCGAACGTGAAGGTCGCCTCGCAGGTCGGTCCGGCGTCGGTGCCCCCGTCGGTGAAGAGGGGCGCGACGTCGTCGCCGCAGGCGCCGAGGGCGAGGAGCAGCATGGCGGTGACGGCGAGGTGACGCATGCGCGACGTGTGCATGGCGAAACGGTATCACGCGGCCGTCCGACGCCGACGTGTCGCGGCTCGCGTGCGCTCGCGTGCGCCCGCGGGGGCGGTTCTGCGCGCCCGCCTTTGACTTTCCGAGAGCGCGAATGCAGCTTCAGTTTGCCATTCAGGGCGGAGCCGGCTCACGCGGCCGACCGCCACGCGAAGAGAACCAGGAAGGGCTCGATCATGGACGAGAAATACTCAGGTGCGCTTCGCAACGTCAGCGTCTTCGGTGCCTTGACGGACCCGGAATTTGGGGCGTTGGCCGCCATCTTCCGTGAGGTCGCCGTCGCGCCGGGCGAAGAGGTCGTGCGCGAGGGCGAGGTGACGGACGCGTTCTTCGTCGTCAAAGAGGGCACCTTGAACATCTTCAAGGGCCCCGCCGACGGCCGCATCTTCATCTCCGTCGTCGGCGACGGCGAGTACTTCGGCGAGGCGGCGCTCTTCTCCAACACGAGCCGCTCGGCGACCGTGGCGGCGAACGACCGTGTGCTCCTGCTCAGGACCTCGCGGGAGCAGCTGCTCGGCTTCTTCGACGCCCACCCACCGGCTGGCAAGAAGATCCTGCTCGGCATGCTGCAGGAGCTCTTCTTCCGGCTCTCTCAGACGAGCATGGCGCTGCAGTCCGCGCGCAAGGGCTCGCCGAGCCAGGCAGACATCGACCGCCTCTTCGCCTGAGCGGCGGGGACCGTGTCACCCACCCGCTGTGCGAGTCCACGCCGACTCGCCGACGGGCGTCGAGGGGTCGTGGGCCGGGTCGAGGAGCCAGGTCCGCGCGGGGCGGCTGAGCCCCTTGATGTCGATCGGCGGCAGCCCCTCGCCCGGCAGGGAGCCCGCCACCAGCGCCCAGGTCGCCTCGGACACCAGGACGCGCCCGGGGGGGCAGTGGCTCTGCAGGCGCGCGGCGAGGTTCACCGCCGTGCCGAGCACCGTGTAGGTGAGCTGATCCGAGCTGCCGAAGTTGCCGACGGTGCAGGGCCCGGTGGCGATGCCGACGCGGATGGCGAGGTCCTCGCCGAGGCCGAAGCGGCGCCAGGCGACGTTGAGCGCGGGCAGGCGCGACTGCATCTCGAGCGCCATCTTCGCGCAGGCGAGCGCGTCCGCCGCCTCGCCGCGGGACTCGGGGTCGCCGAAGAAGACGAGGATCGCGTCCCCGATGTACTTGTCGAGGGTGCCGCCGTACCTGCGCACGATCGCGGTCATGTCCTCGAAGTACGCGTTGAGCAGGACGGTCATGTCCTCTGGGCCGAGCTGCTCGGTGCGGTGCGTGAAGCCCTGCAGATCCGACAGGAACACGGTCAGCGTCTTGCGCTGGCTGCCTACGCGCTGCGCCACCTCGCCCCGCCGAATGCTCGCCGAGAGCTCCGGCGGCAGGTACGCGGAGAGGTGCCCGCTCAGGCGCTCGAGGCGGCGCCGCGCCTCGCGCAGCTCGAGGTGCAAGCGCACGCGCTGCAGCACGACCGCGGGGCTGATCGGCTTGGTCACGTAGTCGACGGCGCCCGCCTCGAAGCCGCGCGTCTCGTCCGAGGGCTCGGCGAGCGCGGTGACGAGGATCACCGGCACCTCCGCGGTGCGCGGGTCGTCCTTCAGCCGCCGACAGACCTCGAAGCCGCTGAGCCCGGGCATCATCACGTCGAGGAGGATCAGGCTCGGCACGGGGCCCGACGCGCACAGCTCGAGGGCGCGCTCGCCCGAGGTCGCGACCTGCACTTTGTACTGGCCGCCGAGGACCTCGGCCATCAGCGCGATGTTGGCGGCGATGTCGTCCACCACCAGCAGCGTCGGTGCGCTCGAGCCCGCCAGACCTCGACCTGCTCTGCCCGCGTCCATCCGACCGCCCTTCGCCGCGACTCACCGTGTTGACTGCCAAGCCGACCGCGCGACCGCGTGGAGTTCCGGACCTGCTGCGTCTCTCGCGCTGCCACTGTCGGCCACGCGCGAAACACGGTCAAGCAGGCAGTGCCCGGCTGGGCATCGCTCAGTCGAGCGCGAGCCCGGGCCAAGTCGGCAGGGGGCCGGGCTCGGCGGGCGGCAGCAGCACCGCGAGCGGATACACGCACTGCGAGGCGGCGAGCAGGCCCGCCGGGCGGTGGTTGCCGCTGTTCTTGAGGCCGCCGAAGGGCAGGCGCCCGCTCGCGCCCGCGCTCGCGCGGTTCCAGTGCACCAGGCCGACCTCGAGGTCGTCGGCGAGCTCTTCGAAGCGCTCGCGCGACGCGGTGTAGACGGAGCACGCCAGGCCGAAGCTCGAGTCGTTGGCGACCGCGAGCGCCTCCGCGGCGTCGCTGACGACGTGCACGGCGAGGTCCGGCCCGAACAGCTCGGCGCTCGTGTAGCCGGCGGCGTAATACGTGTCGGCCGGCGCGCGGTGCACGGCGGGGCGCACATACCAGCCGCGCCTGCCGGGGACCTCGAACACCCCGCCCGGCGCGAGCGCCTCGAAGCCGGCGGCGCGCGCGCTCTCCTGGGCGGCGATCAGGTTGATGCGCGAGGCGTCCGAGATCACCGGGCCCATGAAGACGCCCGGGTCGAGCGGGTGCCCGACGACGACGCGCTCGGCGGCGTCCTTCAGGCGCGCGCAGAGCCGGTCGGCGAGCCCGCGCTGCACGATCACGCGCGAGGTCGCCGTGCAGCGTTGCCCTGCGGTCGCGTACGCGGAGAAGGCGAGGTCGCGCACGGTGCGCTCGAGGTCGCAGTCGTCGAGCACGATCGAGGCGTTCTTGCCGCCGAGCTCGAGCTGCACGAACTTGCCGGGGGTGTGCGCCGTCGCGGCGAGGATCTTGCGGCCGGTCGCCACGGCGCCGCGGAAGAGCACGCCGTCGACGCCGTGGTGCGCGACGAGCGCGGCGGCGACGTCGTCGATGCCCTGCACGACCTGGAAGCTGCCCGGCGGAAAGCCCGCCTCGTCGAAGCAGCGCGCCATCCACACGGCGGTCGCGGGGGCCTTCTCGCTCGGCTTGAAGACGACGCAGTTGCCCGTGAAGAGCGCGGGCACGAGCTGCGCGTTCGAGAGGTGCCCAGGGAAATTGAAGGGCCCGAGGACGGCGAGGACGCCGAGCGGGCGGTGCCGGATCTCGCCCGGGACGTCCGCGAGGACCTCGTCTTGGAGAAAGCGCGCGCCCTCGCCGACCGTGATGTCGACGTTCGCGATCATCGCCGCGACCTCGCCTCGCGCCTCCCAGAGGGGCTTGCCGACCTCGCGCGCGATCGTGTTGGCGATCGCCTCGGTGTGCTCGCGGAGGCGCGCTTGATAGGCGCGCAGCAGGCCCGTCCGCGCCGCGCTGCCGAGCTTGCGGAAGCCGCGCTGCGCCCCGCGGGCGGCGTCGATGGCGCGCTCGAGCTGGGACCGCGCGTACGCGTAGCGCCCGATCACGTCGTGCAAGTCAGCGGGGCTGAAGGCGTCGATCTCCCCGTCGGGATGCGCCGGCGTCTCGAGCTTGCCAGCGATGTAATCCCCGGGCGCGAGGCCCATGGCGCGATCCATGGCCCCCTCCTTGCCACCGGAGCGCGGGCAGCGCACGCAGAGGCTGGCGAATACGGGCGCATCGCGATACGTCGACGCCGAGCGGCGCGCGACGACGCACGGAGGCAAGCGTGACGAGAGCGGAGACGACGGTCGGACGGCGCACGGCGGGCTTCGCGGCGGCGCGGGCGGTGACGGTGCTCGCGGTGACGGTGCTTGCGGTGACGGTGCTCGCAGTGGTCGCGCTCGCGGCGGGCGCGCTCGTCGGCGCGTCACCCGCCCTCGCGCAAGACGCGCAGCTCTTCATCGACGTCGCGTCGACGGCGGACGCCGCCGGGGCTGACACGCGCGAGGCGCTCACGCAGTCGTCGGGCGAGCTACGGGCGGGGCAGGCGCGCGCGGTGCCGCTGGCCGTCCCCGCCGGGCGCTGCGTGCTCGTCGCCGCGCGGTCGGCGGGCTCGCTCGGGAACGTCGACGTCGAGGTCGTGCGCGGGCGGACGGTGCTCTCGCGCGACACGCAGACCGGGCGTGAGGCGGCGGCGCGGTACTGCGCGGGCGCGCGTCCCGAGCATCTGCAGGCGCGGGTGCGCGCCTTTCGCGGCGAGA
>CAIUAC010001150.1 GCA_903896985.1 uncultured Sandaracinus sp. | reverse complement strand
GGCGGCAACGACCCCGCGAACCGCGAAGACCTCGCGTGGAGCGGCTACCGCACGGACGGCGACACCTTCCAGTGGATCGCCAAGCTCACGCACCTCCGCGGCGCAGATCCCGCGCTCCGCCGCGGCAACTTCACGCTGCGCTGGACGACCGAGCGCGCAGCGGCGGTGAGTGTCAGCGCGCCCCGACTCGAGCGGGCCCGCAAGTGGGCGCCTGGCTCGCCGCGGCAGTCAGAGTGGTATCGTGGCCCGCATGAACCGCGTCGCGCTCGGGCTGACCATCGCTCTCGCCACGTCGGGGTGCACGAGGGGCCCCGCGCCCGTGTCCCCGACTCCCCCGCTCGCTGTGACGGCGAGCGCGGCCCCGCCCACCGCGGCCCCGCCCATCGCGGCCCCGCCCATCGCGGCCCCGCCCGTCGCGGCGGTTCCGCCGGCGGTCGTCGCGGAGAACGTCCCGGAGGACCCACCCGATGCGGCGCCTGCGAGCGGCGACGCGATCGACAGGCTGGTGGCCTACCTCCGCACGACGGGCGGCATGTGGGTCAATGGGCTGTCGCCGACCCTCCACCTACCCGCGACGGCCACGCCCGACGAGGTGGCCGCGCGAGCGCTGCGAGGCTACGACGGGCTGAGGACTACCCACGTCGTGCTCGTGCGCCACGTGGACCTCGGCGACAGCGACGTCCGCGACACGGCGGCTTTGGTGGACACCAACCTCGGCCAGCGCATCGTGCTGATGGGCTTTGACCGAGCGCGCGGGTGGGACACGAAGGTATTCGACACCAGTCGATAGGCGAGCGCCGCGCGCCCCGCGACCCGAGCGAGGATGGCTTCCGCGTCGACGCTCGGCGCGGCATCCTTCGCCGTATCCGCAGCAACGCCGAGATTGTGCTGCGGCCCACCCTCGCATAGGGTCCCTCTGTGCGTGAAGTGGGGACTGCCACATGGAGAGGCGACGCGTCGCGCGTTCGGAGGGCCACGCGCCGCCGCCCATGAATGACCCCGCCGCCCACTCGCTCCCCGAGCGCGATGAGCCCCTCCTCGCCCGGCTCGCGGAGGTCGCCGACAAGCTCTTCAGGCCTTATTTCCGCGCCGACGTTCGCGGCCTCGAGCGGATCCCGCGGGGCGCCGCTCTCTTCGTCGGCAACCACAACGCCGGTCTGCTCGCGCCCGAGGCGTTTCTGCTCTTCGGGGCGCTGCGGCACCGCGCGCTCTCCGACGTTCCCTACGCGCTGACCGGGGATCTCCTCGTGGCGGTGCCGGCGTTGGAGCGCGCGGCGGCGAAGCTCGGCCTCGTGCGCGCGCGACCGGAGGTGGCGCTCCGACTGCTCGCGGGCGACGCGAAGGTGCTCGTCTACCCAGGCGGGGACGTGGAGTCCATGCGGCCCTACGCGGACCGGGATCGCATCGTGTTCGGGGGACGGCGCGGCTACATCCGCCTCGCGCTCCGCGCCGGGGTCCCGATCGTCCCCGTGGTCGCGGCGGGCGCCCACTCGACGTTCATCGTGCTCTCCGACGGGCGGCGACTCCTCCGGGCGCTCGGAGTCGGCTCGCGTCTGCGGCTGACCACCTGGCCGATCTCGCTGTGCTTGCCGTGGGGCGTCGCGATTGGGCCCGTGCAGGTGCACCTGCCATGGCCGACGCGAATCCTCGAGGAGGTGCTCCCCCCAATTCGCTTCGAGCGCACCGGAGAGGCGGCCGCGTCCGACGCCGAGTACGTGCGCGCCTGCGCCGAGCAGGTCGAGTCGACGATGCAGCTCGCGCTGACGAGACTCGCCCACGAGCGGGCAGGGTGGAAGTGAGCGTCCCAATCCAACACCCATCGCTGGCGCCCCGCGCCTTTCGTCCGCGAGCGCTGTGCTGTGAGCTCGAGGAGCTGTTCCTGAAAGGCGCGTAGGTGCCGCTCCTCACCCCCAGAGCTCGGCCAGCTTCCACTCGATCGCCTCGAAAGGCTCGACGCGCGCCACGTCGTCATCGCTCCACACGCCGAGCTCGAGCCACTTGCCCGCCGAGAGCCGACTCGCCGTGAGCGTCCGTGCGTCGACGTCGACGATCCACATCCACTGCACTCCGGCGCGCGCGTAGAGCGGGCGTTTGGTCAGGAGGTCGTGGCGGCGCGTCGAGGGGGAGAGCACCTCGCAGACCCAGTCGGGCGCGGTCGTGAAGCGCTCGGGGAGCGCGGGCAATCGCTCGCGGCGCCAACCCGCGACGTCGGGCACGATCTCCTCCACGTCGAGCTCGGCGAGCGCGACGCCTGGCTCCGCGACGATCCACCAGCCGCCGGGCGCACCGCCGTCGCCGAACTGATAGCCGCCTTGCACGCGGCCGCCGACCCGTGTCGCCGAGGTGGCGTGCCGCGGTCGCGGGCGCGGCAGCGCGTGGAGCACGCCGTGGATCAGCTCGCCGCAGACGCCCGCCGGGAGTGCCTCGAGGTCGACCCGCGTCGCGCGCTTGGTGGCGGGGACGGTCACGCGTCGAGCATAGCGCGCCTCGCTCGGGTCGTCTCGACCGCGGCCGTGAAGCGCGAGGTCAGTCGAGCCTGGACGCGCTCACATATGCCGGCAAGAAGCTCGTCAAGGACCGGCACGGCGAGCATCACCCGCAGGGTTGGCGAGCAATCTGCCGTGCTTGCCGGGAAGGCCTGCGGCATTGGGGAGCAATCTGCGGTGCTTGCCGGGAAGGCCCGCGGCATTGGGGAGCAATCTGCGGTGCTTGCCGGGAAGGCCCGCGGCATTGGGGAGCAATCTGCGGTGCTTGCCGGGAAGGCCCG
>CAIUAC010001149.1 GCA_903896985.1 uncultured Sandaracinus sp. | reverse complement strand
GTCGTCGCCGTAGGACGCTCACGCGGGCTGCGGATCGGGGTGCTGCCACGGCGGCTCGCGGGCGAGGCACACGAGGACGGCCCGCGCTTCGCGGCGGAGGCGCGCGCCCTCGCGCGAGAGAACGCGCTCGACGGCGTCGTCGCGACCGGTGAGACGACCGTCACCGTGCGCGGCAACGGGCGCGGCGGGCGCAATCAAGAATTCGCCCTCGGTGCGCTCGTCGAGGTCGCCGCATGGGGTGAGCTGTTGCTCGCCCTCGCGACCGACGGGGAGGACGGGACGAGCGGCAGCGCCGGCGCCCTCGTCGATCCGCTCGTCGGCGCCGAGCACTCCCTCTCGACGCGCGAGCGCTTCGTGCGAGCGGCCCTCGTGACCAACGACAGCGCGCGCTTCTGCGCAGCGCACCGCTGTGCGCTCGAGACCGGCCCCACGGGCACGAACGTCGCCGATCTCGCGCTCTGGCTACGCTAGCGTCTCACTCGCGACGGCGTCCACCCGGCTCGTGCGCGCGCGAGCGCAGCGCGCAACTCAATACAAATACACAGCGCCAGCGTCGGTGCTGACGTTGTTCGTCTGATCGCCGTTGATGCCTCGCGCGTTGGACGCCTCGCGGGCGAACACCGCGAGCACGGTCCCATCCGCCGAGAGCGCCAGTCGATAGCCGAAGTTGTCGCCTGGATCGGTGTTCGACGCCTTGAGATAGGCCTCTTGCGACCAAATGACTCCGGCGCGCGAGTAGAGATACGCGGCCCCGCTGTCGGTCGACGTGTTATCGGTCGCGGCCCCGCCGATGCCGGTGGCCGCGGAGTCCTCGTTGATCGCGCCCACGGCGAGCCGCGAACCGTCGGCCGAGAGCGAGACTGAGTAGCCGAAGGCGTCGCTCGCGCCCGTGTTGGAGGCCTTGACGAACGCCTCTTGCGACCAGACGAGGGCGGTCCGCGCGAACACATACGCAGCGCCGCTGCCCGGCGCGCCCAAGTCGAGGTCGCTGCCTCCGACTCCGGTCGCCGACGAGCGCTCGGAGAACGCGCCGACCGCGAGTCGCGTGCCGTCGGCCGAGAGCGCCACGGAACAGCCGAACTCGTCCCACGGATCGGTCTGCGAGGCCTTGACGTACGCCTCCTGCGCCCAGGTCGTCAGCGTCCGCGCGTAGACGTACACGGCGCCGCCGTTGACGACGCTGTTGTCCGCCTGGTTGCCGCCGACGCCCGTCGCGCCGGAGGCCTCGTTGTACGCGCCCGACGCGAGGCTCGCGCCGTCCCCGGAGATCGAGACCGAGATGCCGAAGTCATCACCAGCGCCCGTGTTCGACGCTTTGACGTACGCCTCTTGCGTCCACGAGGTCCCGCTCCGTGAGAACACATAGGCGGCGCCGCTCTCCGCCGCGCCGTTGTCGGACTGACTCCCTCCGATCCCCGTCGCGCTCGAGTCCTCGCCGTACGCCCCCACGACGAGGTGCGTCCCGTCGCCGGAGAGCGCGAGCGAATAGCCGAAGAAGTCGCCCGCGCCTGAGTTCGACGCTTTGACGTAGGCCTCCTGCGCCCACCCCATAGTCGACCGCGCAAAGATGTACACGGCCCCACTGTCGACCGCGTCGTTGTTCGCTTGGTCGCCGCCGACCCCGGTGCTGCTCGAGTCCTCGCCAAAGGCGCCGACCGCCAGCTGCGTTCCGTCCGCGGAGAGTGACACGGAGGTGCCGAAATAGTCGATCGAAGCCGTATTGGACGCCTTGATATAGGCCTCTTGAGCCCACGTCGTGCCGGTCTTCGTGAACACGTACACCGCGCCGGCATAGGGTGCGGAGACATCCGTCTGGATGCCCCCAACCCCGGTCGAGGCCGAGTTTTCGCGCATCGAACCGATCGCGAGCCGAGTCCCGTCCGCGGAGAGCGACACGGAGCTTCCGAACCAAGTGTATTGAGCGGAATTCGAGGCCTTGACGTACACCGACGCTCGAGTGATGACGACAGTATAAGTGCGAGTCGCGCCCGAGTCGGTCCTCACGACGACCTCCACGACGCGCGGGGCAATACCCACGTTCACGACCTGGCTCGCGCCCGAGGTGACCAGCAAGCCGGCGACGGTGATCGTTGCGCCACTCGGCACTGCCACCGTCGGCGTCAGCGTCGTCGACGTTGCGCCCGAGGGGAGCGTCACGCGATACGTCAACGTCCCTGCCGCGAACGCGGGCGTCAGCGCGGCGCCTGGGCCGACGATCAGGTTGGCGAGCGCTGGATTGTCGTAGAGACAACCGCCCACGCCGCGCCCCGTGCCTACATAGTCGGTGAAACACGAGCAAGTGAAACTGCCGACCGTGTCCGCGCAGGAAGTCAACCCGACAGTGCAGAGGTCGGTACCCGCGGCGCACTCATCCACGTTGACGCAGACTCCCGCAGAGCACGCTCGAGCAGCGGGGAGCGACGGCGCACAGTTCGCACAGAGCGCGCCGCCGGCGCCGCACGCGAGATTGGCGCCGCCAGCGCGACAGACCGTCCCGTCCCAGCAGCCGAAGCAGCAGGTCCCCGCACGGCAAAGCCCGTTGTCCGAAGTGCCGCACAGAGTGCCGTCGCCGGTGCAAGCGTCCGCCGGCCCGAGGTCGGGCGCGCCGAGGTCAGGGGGACCGAGGTCGGACACGCCGAGGTCAGCAGGTCCAAGGTCAGGCGGTCCGAGATCGGGTTCACCGAGATCCGGCGAGCCGAGGTCCGCGACCCCGAGGTCGGACTCACCGAGGTCCGCGCCCCCGAGGTCGGACTCACCGAGATCCGCGACCCCGAGATCGGACTCACCGAGATCCGCGACCCCGAGGTCGGACTCACCGAGGTCGTCGTGCCCGAGGTCGTCGTGCCCGAGGTCTGCGCGGCCGAGGTCGGCGCCGAGGTCCGTCGGGCTGGCGTCGAGCCCGAGGTCGGCGCCCGCGGGTGGGAGCCCCTCGTAGACCGACTTGTCGACGACGAAGCAGCCGGACAGCCCGACGGCCAGCAGAGAAACGTGGAGCCATGCGTAGCGGGGAGTGCGCGTCATCGTCGAGGGCCTCACGGGGCT
>CAIUAC010001148.1 GCA_903896985.1 uncultured Sandaracinus sp. | reverse complement strand
GGTGCATGGGCAGGGACAGGGACAGGGACAGGGTCAGGGACAGGGACATGGTCAGGGCCAGGGACAAGGTCAGGGACAAGGTCAGGGACAAGGTCAGGGCCAGGGGCAGGGACAAGGTCAGGGACAAGGTCAGGGACAAGGTCAGGGGCAGGGGCAGGGACAAGGCCAGGGTCAGGGGCAGGGTCAGGGTCAGAACGGCGGGGAGAATTCGGGGCCGGGGAGTGGGCAGCCGACGGCGTCTTGGGGGCGGGGCAGCGGCGGGAATCCGTCGACGGGCACGACGCTCGCGGGCGGCGATCCGACGGCCGTGCAGGTCGATCCGGGGGCGCAGTCGCCGGACGGCGCGCAGCTGACGCCGGACGCGCGTCAGGGCGGGCTCGTGCCGGGGCTCGCGCGCTCGTCAGGGCGCGGCGGGCGGTTCACGTTCGACGCGGTGGACGTCGGCGGCGACACGCGCGGCAATGGGCAGCTCGCGGCGCGCGCGCCGGGCACGGGCGACAGCGTCGATCCGCTGCGGCAGGCGGATGTGCCGCCCTCGCTCCGCGCCTTCGTGCGGCGCTATCTCGAGGGGCTGAGCGGCAACGGCGCGGCGCCGACGCGCGCGCCGACGCCGACGCGCCCTCCCCCAGCGACACACTAGCTCGTCGCGCTCAGGCGCGACACGACAGAGGAATCCATGGTCGAATCCGTGCACGTGCTGAATCCACTAGAGAACGTCCGCGCGCTCGCCAAGCGCATCGTCGCGGAGGTCGCGCAGAGGGTCGTCGGTCAAGAGGACGCGGTGCAGTGCATCGTCGGGGGGCTGCTCGTCGGCGGCAATGTGCTGATGGAGGGCGTGCCCGGGCTCGGCAAGACGCTCCTCGCCAAGACGCTCGCCGACGTCGTGTCGCTGCGCTTCTCGCGCGTGCAATTCACGCCGGATCTGATGCCGTCGGACATCCTCGGCACGCAGATCGTGTCGATCGACGGGCAGGGGAAGCCCGTCCTCGCCCTGCAAAAAGGGCCGATCTTCGCGAACGTCGTGCTCGCCGACGAGATCAACCGCGCGTCGCCGAAGACGCAGTCGGCGCTGCTCGAGGCGATGCAGGAGCGGCAGGTGTCGCTCGGCGACGCGACGTACACGCTCGAGCCGCCGTTCTTCGTCGTCGCGACGCAGAACCCGCTCGACAACGAGGGCACGTATCCGCTGCCCGAGGCGCAGCTCGATCGCTTCTTGATGAAGCTGCACATCCGCTTCCCGACGGAGCGCGAGATGCTCGACATCGCGCTACGCACGACGGGCAACCACGAGTCGCCGGTGCGCAAGGTCGCCGACGCGGAGGCGATCGTCGCCGCGGGGCGCGCGATCCGGCAGATGCCCGTCGCGGACGTCGTCGCGCAGCACGCGGTGCGCCTCGTGATGGCGACGCACCCGAACATCGCGGGCGCGCTGCCGCCGGTGAAGCGCTACGTGAAGTTCGGCGCGTCGCCGCGCGCGGCGCAGGCGCTCTTGCACGTCGGCAAGTACTTCGCGCTGCTCGATGGGCGCCTGAACGTCGCCGTCGAGGACCTCGATCGCGCGGCGTATCCGTGCCTGCGACACCGGCTGATCCGCTCGTTCGACGCCGTCGCGGACGACGTGCAGGCGGACGAGATCGTGTCGGAGATCCAGCGCGGGCTGCGCTCGGCGCCCGGGCCCAAGGGTCCATTTCCCCAGAAGAAATGAGGGCGAAACGTGCGTCTCCTCGATCGCGCGGCCCTGCGTCTGCTCGAGCGTATGCGCCTCGTCGTGCGCGCGACGGCGACGAGCACGGACCAGGGCGGGCACCGCTCGCCGGCGCTCGCGCAGGGGCAGGAGTTCGCCGATCACCGGCAGTACGTGCCGGGCGACGATGTGCGGCGCGTGGACTGGAAGGCGTTCGCGCGGCACCGGCAGCTGGTCGTGCGGCAGTTCATCGAGGACCGCGACGTGCGCGTGTATCTGCTCGTCGACACGAGCGGCTCGATGACGCGCGGGGCGCCGGCGAAGGTGGACGTCGCCAAGCGCATCGCGGCGGCGTTCGCGTACGCGGGGACCAAGGACTTCGACCGCGTGCGCGTGCTGCCGTTCTCGTCGGAGCTCGACAACTCGCTGCGCGCCATCCGCAGCCGCGCGGAGATGCCCGTGCTCGACGAGCGCCTCGACGCGGCGGAGGTGGGCGGCGAGACGCGCTTCCCCCAGGTCGTGCGCGAGTTCGCGCGCAGCAACCCGCAGCGCGGGCTCGCGGTGGTGGTCAGCGACCTGATGTCGCCCGACGGCTGGGAGGACGGGCTGCGCCTGCTCGGTGGGCTCGGTCATCAGCTGGTGCTGGTGCGCGTCGCGTGCGCGGAGGACGACGCGCCGGAGCTTCGCGGCGAGGTGGAGCTGATCGACAGCGAGAGCGGGCAGATGGTGCCGCTCCGCATGACGCCGGCGCTGCTCGCGGCGTATCGCGCGGAGGTGAGCGAGCACGTCGCGCGCTGCCGCGAGGCGTGCCGACGCGCGGGCGGGCGCATGGTCGTCGCGGACGTGACGATGACGAGCGACGCGCTCGTGCGGCGGCTGCTCGGAGGCGCCGACGCGGGCGCGGCGGAGCGGGCGCGATGAGCTTTGTAGTGGAGCGCACGTCGTGAGCAGCGCAGCGGAGGGCTCGTCATGAGCAGCGCAGCGGAGGGCTCGTCATGAGCTTCGCGGCGTTGCCGCT
>CAIUAC010001147.1 GCA_903896985.1 uncultured Sandaracinus sp. | reverse complement strand
GGGTCCGCTCACGTGCGGTCCGGACGACCGCGTCACCGCCCTCGTCTACTACGGGACGACGGCGCCGACGGTGCTGCCGCTGACGCCCGGTCAGGTGCTCGCGCTCGTCGACTTCGGCTTCTGCTCCGGCACGTTCATCTCCGACGAGTGGGTGTTGACGGCGACGCACTGCACGATCGCGGTCGGCGCGCGCCTCTGCGTGGGCCCGAATCCGCTCGCGGCCGACGTGTGCTTCACGGCCGATCGCGTCGTCGACAACCCGAGCGCCGACCAGACGCTCGTGCACGTCGACGCGCCCGCTTCGTCGCGCATCCCCGCGCTCGAGCCCATCCCCGTGATGACCGAGGTGATCGACACGACCTGGCTCGGCCGCATGGCCGAGGCGGGGGGCTACGGCACGCAGGAAGACGGCTCGAGCGGCGAGCGCGAGTTCACGGCCGAGCCGATCATCGACCTCAGCGGCAACTTCGTCACGGTCGACGGCATGGGGACACACGGCCTCTGCTTCGGCGACTCGGGCGGCCCCGTGATGGTGCTCGCGAGCGACTCCACCGTGCGCGTGCTCGGCGACCTCAGCAACGGCGACTCGAGCTGCCTCGGGCAGGACAACTTCACGCGGACCGACCTGCAGATCGCGTGGATCGAGTCGATCACCGGGCCGACGGTCGTCCACGGCGCGCCCTGCGGCCACATCGGCGTCGACGGCGTCTGCGTGGGCACCGGGTCCGCGGCGTGGTGCGACGCGGCGACGGGCCTCCTGACGAGCGAGGCTTGCGCGGCGGGCACGGCGTGCGGCTGGGACGTCGGCACGGGCGGCTATCGCTGCGTCGCCTCGGACCCTTGCGGCGGCGTGAGCTCGACCGGCGCGTGTCAGGGCACGACGGCTGTGTGGTGCGACTCCGGCGTCGTGCGGCACCGCGAGTGCGGCGCGTGCGGCGAGGCCTGCGGCTACGTCACGGACGTCTCGGGCTTCTACTGCCACGTCGATCCATGCGCGGCGATCGACCCGCTCGGCGAGTGCGTCGGCGACGTGCTGACGACCTGCTCCGCCGCGACCGGCGTCACCATGGAAGACTGCGCCGCGCGCGGTCGCCGCTGCGGACTGAGCATGCGGACCGGCGCCAACGGCTGCATTCGCTGACTCGCGCGCGGCCGAGGCCCACGTCTCGGTCGCGCACGCGCGCCCCGCAGTACGCCGCGCGACGGCCGGGCGCGCTGGCCGAGCGCCTTGACAGCGCCGCGAATTCCCCCAGAAAAGCGCGCTCATGGCCGTACTCCGCGAGCACCCGTACAGCAGCTTCGTTCACGAGGTGCGCAAGCCTTCGCAGTACCTCGGGGGCGAGCACGGCGAGGTCGTCAAGGACTGGAGCGCGCTCGACGGGCGCGTCTGCCTGGCTTTCCCGGATCTCTACGAGATCGGGATGAGCCATCTCGGCTTCAAGATCCTCTACGGGATCTTGAACGCGCACCCGCGCCTCTGCGCCGAGCGCGCGTACGCGCCTTGGTTCGACATGGAGGCGCAGCTCCGGCAGCGCGGCGAGCCGCTGCGCTCGCTCGAGTCGTGGCGCGCGCTGCGTGACTTCGACGTGCTCGGCTTCTCGCTGCAGTTCGAGCTGACCTACACGAACGTCCTGACGATGCTCGAGCTCGGCGGCGTGCCGCTGCGCAGCGCCGAGCGCGGCGAGGACGATCCGCTCGTCATCGCGGGCGGACCGACGGCGACGCACGCCGAGCCGATGGCGGGGTTCTTCGACGCGTTCCTGATCGGCGACGGAGAGCAGCGCACGCCTGAGCTGGTGCTGCGCTGGGTCGAGCTGAAGCAGGCGGGCGTGCCGCGCGCCGAGCGGCTGCGTGAGCTCGCGAAGCTCGGCGGCCTCTACGTCCCGGCGCTCTACAGCACGCGCGTCGAGGCTGACACCGGCCTCACGGTGATCGACGCGCCGCTCTTCCCCGACGTGCCGCTCCCCGTGAAGCGCGCGTTCGTCGGGGATCTGAAGGCGTATCCGTTCCCCGCGACGGGCCCGGTGTCGGTGACGGAGACCGTGTTCGATCGGCTCTCGGTCGAGATCGCGCGGGGCTGCACCGAGGGCTGCCGCTTCTGCCAGGCGGGCATGATCTACCGCCCCGTACGCGAGCGCGATCCGATGGACATCGTGCGCACGATCGAGGAGGCCGTGCGCGACGGCGGCTACGACGAGGCCTCGCTCACCTGCCTCTCGACCGCCGACTACAGCGCGATCTCGCCGCTCGTCAAAGAGGTCATGAGCCGCCTGACCGGGCAGAACGTCTCGCTGAGCGTGTCGTCGCTGCGCGCGTACGGGCTGACGGAAGAGCTGCTCGACGAGATCCAGAAGGTGCGCGCGACGGGGCTGACGTTCGCGCCCGAGGCGGGCTCGCAGCGCATGCGGGACGTCGTCAACAAGAACGTCACCGAGGCGCAGCTGATGGAGACGGCCGAGCGCGTGTTCTCGCGCGGTTGGTCGAAGATGAAGCTCTACTTCATGATCGGGCTGCCGACCGAGGAGGACGACGACGTACGCGGGATCGTGCAGACCGGCTGGCGCGCGCTGCAGCTCGGGCGGCGCGTGCAGCAGGGCGGCTCGCAGCGCGTCACGGTCGCCGTCAGCACGCACGTGCCGAAGCCGCACACGCCGTTTCAGTGGTGCGCGATGGACTCGCTCGCGGAGGTGCGGCGCAAGCAGCAGCTGCTGATCGACGAGGCGCGCTCGACGAAGATCGATCTGCGGATGCACGAGAGCACGGGCACCTGGCTCGAGGGCGTGCTCTCGCGCGGGGATCGCACGCTCGGCGACGCGATCGAGCGCGCATACCGCGGCGGCGCGCGCTTCGACTCGTGGCAGGAGGAGCTGCGGCTCGGCGCGTGGGAGGAGGCGTTCGCGGGGGTCGATACGGCGCGCTTTCTCGGGACGATCCCGATCGGCGCGCGGCTGCCTTGGGACCACATCGACGTCGGGCTCGAGGTGGGCTTTCTCGCGAAGGAGTACCGCAAGTCGGTCAACAATCGGCTCTCGCCGCCGTGCGGCAAGGTCATCGGCGCGTTCGTGCATCCGACGAACCTCGAGGACGCACAGGCCGAGACCAAGCGGCTCGTCTGCTACGACTGCGGCGTCGCCTGCGACCTCACGCGCATGCGCGAGCAGCGCGCAGAGTTTTTGGTCGAGCTAGGCGCCCTCACCCGCCCGAAGCCGCGCGAGGGCGTCGTGCCCGGCGTGCCGACGCCGTTCATCTCGAAGAAGGCGCGCCTGCCGGTGCCGAACCCCGCGCAGGGCGTGCCCGTGCGCGTGCGCCTCGGCTACACGAAGCTCGGGCGCAGCGCGTTCTCGTCGCACCTCGATCTCGTGCGCGTGCTCCCGCGCCTGCTGCGGCGCCTCGAGCTGCCGCTCTACTACTCGCAAGGCTTTCACCCGCTGCCGGAGATGACCTTCGGCCCCGCGCTCTCGCTCGGCATCGCGAGCCTCAGCGAGTACGTCGACGTGAAGCTGCGCGTCGGCACGACGCTCGACTTCGACACGCTCTCGGCGCGCCTGAACACCGTGTCGGCGGACGGCGTGCGCTTCTTCGGCGCGCGGCTGCTCGGGCCGCACGACGCGGCGATCAACAAGGTGATCGACGAGGCGGTCTACGTCGCGGGGCTCGCGCGGGGCACCCTCGCCGACCTCGGCTTGAGCGACGTCGCGAGCGTGAGCGCGCGGCTCGAGCAGAAGCGCGCTGAAGGCGCGCTCGTCGTGCGGCGCGTGACCGAGGGAATCGGGAAGAAGATCGACGTCGGGACCTACCTGCTCGACGCGCAGGCGGGCGTCGGCGGCGACGTGCTCGAGCGCGCGGGCATCACCGGCGACCTCGTGCCGATCACCGTGCGGCTGCGAATTCTGGGCGGCGGCGCGGCGCGCTCGACCGAGGCGCTCGAGGTGCTGCTCGGCGCCAAGGACGTGCCGGCGCGCATCGTGCGGGCGTCGCTGCGCGGCACGCGGGAGGTCGCCGCGGAGGGGCCGAAGACGTTCGAGCCGCTCGACCTCGAGGGGCTGCGCCGGATGCACACGCGCATGGCGGCGGCCCTCGCCGAGCGCGCGGAGGCGGAGCGCGCAGCGGCCGAAGCGCTGCTCACCATCGACGTCGGGCCGCCCGCGGAGGTCGAGGCGCTGCTCGGCATGGAAGTCGTGCCGCCCGCCGAGCTACAGCCTTGAGCGAGCGCGGCGACCGCCTGCGGAGCCTGCTGCGTGAGGCGGCGCAGACCGTGCGCGCGGGCGCCGAGCGGCTCGCCCCGCTGACGACCGCGCGGCAGCTGCTCGGCGAGCTACGACACGGGCGCGTGCTGCTCCCCGCCAACGCGCTGCGCACGCAGCTGCTGCGGGTGCCGGACCTCGAGTCGCTTTGGCTCGAGGTGCGCGCGAGCGGCGTCTTGATCGACGCGAGCTTCTCGCGCGGCGAGCCGCTGCGCCTGACGCTCGTGCCCGTCGCGGCGCGCTTCGCCCCGCGCGGCGCCAAGGAGCTGATCTGGCGCGTCGAGCCGCCTGAGCGAGCGACCAGCCCGCGCGTCGCGGACCTGGCAGCCGCCGTCAGCGTCGCGGTCGCGCGCGCGCTCTGGGCGCCGGTGCTGCCGCCCGATGAGGGCGAGGCGCCCGACGCGATCGTGGAGCGCGATCCCGGCGCCGAGCTGCGGGTCGATCTGCGCACCATCCCGATGGTGCGGAAGCTGCGCGGCCCGTCGCAGGCGCTGCTCGATGCGCTCGCGCTCGCGTCGCTCGGCTCCGAGGACGGCGCGCTGACGCTCGGGCTGCGGCTCCCCGGAATGCCGCCGGGCAGCGCGCCTCCGCCGAGCGGCTGAGCGCGGGCGCACGCCTAGTTGACGAGGCGCTGCTCGATGCGGAACCACACGACCCGCGCGAAGCCGCACTGCTTGCAGCTGGTGCGCGCGGCGCGGAGCAGCTCGCCGTCGACCGAGTGCGCCGTGTGCTCGTCGACGCGCGGCTCGCCCGTGCAGCGCGGGCACGGCAGCGCGCTCGCGCGTAGCTCGACGAGCGAGGAGCTCTCGACGGTGATCGGGCGGTCGGGCGCCCCGCCGGGGGAGAGCTTGGCGAGGCGGACGCGGTCCTGCGCGAGCCGCGCGAGCGAGCGCTCGTCGACGCGGCGCTCGGTGCGCGCGGAGAGTGGCTTCGGCGGTCGGCGGGGCGTCATGCGCCCAAGCTAAGCCTCGCGCGGCCTGCGTCCAGGGGGGGCGGCGCTGTGACGCACCGACCTCGGCGCTGGGCGTCGGCGTGGCGCTCGCGCGCGAGGCGCGCGGCTCACGGAGGTCCCGGGCAGCGTCCGGTGTCGAGGACCTCGCTGAGCGCGTGCGTCCACAGGACGGCGGTCGCGTCGCGCGCCTCGAGCACGAATCTCAGCGTGCGGCGGCAGGGCTCGTTGGGCAGCGGCGTCTCGAGCTGCAGGACGCGGAGCGTCGGCGGCGTGCTCGCGTCCGAGGTGACGACCGCCGACGCCGCGGGGCTCGGTGCCGACGCGGCGAACGCGGGCAGGTCGCGCCCCGGCGAGAGGTAGTCGCAGACGGGGCGGCCGCCCATGCCGGGCGGGC
>CAIUAC010001146.1 GCA_903896985.1 uncultured Sandaracinus sp. | reverse complement strand
AGACGGCGGGCACGGGCTGAGCGGCGCTCACTGGAGCTCTCCTCGCGTGACTTCGAGGAAGATCCGCTCGAGGTCGTTCTGCTCCGGCTCGACGCGCGTGACCGAGAGCCCCGCGCCGACGGCCTTGGCGACGAGCGCGGCGATCACCTCGTCGCCGCCCGAGTAGCCGATCGCGAGGTCGTTCCCGCTGCGCTCGATCTCGAGCACGCCCGGGACGGAGCGGAACACCTCCTCGCAGTTTTCGGGCGCGTGCAGCAGGCGAATCCGCGCGCCGCGATCGGGCCGCAGCTGCCTGCCGATCTCGCCGACGAGGCCGTTCGCGAGGACGCGCCCGCGCTCGAGGATGACGACCGAGGTCACCATATCGCTGAGCTCCGTGAGGATGTGCGACGAGAGCACGATGGTCTTGCCGAGGCGCTGCAGCTCCTCGATCAGCTGCCGCATCTCGATGCGCGCGCGCGGATCGAGCCCGTTCGCCGGCTCATCGAGCACGAGCACCTGCGGGTCGTGCAGCAGCGTTCGCGCGATCGCGAGCCGCTGCTTCATGCCCTTCGACATATCCGAGACGAGCTTGTCGCGGATCTGCCCGAGCTCCGTCAGGTCCATCACCGCCTTGACCGTGCGCGCGCGCGCGCCGAGGTGAACGCCGTGCGCGGCGGCGAAGAACTCGAGGTACTCGGTGACGGTCACGCGCTCGTAGACACCGAACGAGTCCGGCATGAAGCCGATCAGCCGCCGCACCTCGGCGGGCCGCTCGACGACGTCGATCCCGTCGATGAGGATGCGCCCGTCGTCCGGCTCGAGCAGCGTGACCATCATGCGGATGGTCGTCGTCTTGCCCGCGCCGTTCGGCCCGATGAAGCCGAAGATCTCGCCGCGCGGGACGTGAAACCAGACGTCGCGCAGCACCTCGAAGGCGCCGAAGCGATGCGAGAGCCCCTCGACGCGGATCATGGCGCACCTCCGTCGACGGTGGACGCGGGCGGGGCGAAGGGGTCGACGGAGAGCGCCGGATCGAGCCCGCCGCCATCCCCGCCGCCGTCGGGCGGTTCGACCTTCTCGTCCATCAGGTCTTCGCTCTCCGCCGTCGACAGGGGCGGCGACTGCGGCGACGTCGGCGGCGGCGCGACCCCAAGCGCCGCGCCCGGCATCCGCGGCACCACGCGCAAGAAGCGAAAGTCCTCTTCGCGCGCGAAGAGCCCACCCGCGACCGCCTCTCGCGGCGCATCGACGCGGGCGAAGAGCGTCGGCAGCGGCGGGGTCGCGAGCGAGCCTCCGCTCAACGCGACGACGCCGAGCAGCACATCGTCCTCCTCCCCGACGATGAGCCCGAGATCGCGCGCGAGCGCCGTGATCGCTGGGTCGATCGCCGCTCCGCCGTAGTACCCGCCAGGCGCCGTGAGCGCGCCGTGCGCGGTCGTCGGGATCGCCGCGTGTCCGCCCGGGGGCACGCTCCCCACGACGAAGATGGCGCCGACGGCGTCGACGATGACCGCGCCGCGCAGCGCCTGCGCGGTGCCGTTGCGCACGAACGCGAGGCGGCGCCCATCGCGCTCGAAGGTGATGCTGCCGTGCAGGTCCGCGATGCGGTCCTCGCGCGTGAAGAGCGTCTCCCAGAGGCGCCCGCGCACCTCGCGCAGGTGCGCGCCCTCGCCCGGATGCTCGGTCGTCGGCGGCACATCCCCCATCCCGCCCGGCACCATCGTGAGCGCCCCGCGCGCGGGCGCGTCGAGATCGAAGACGACCGGGCGCGTGAGAAAGAGCGAGGTGTAGCGGCGCGAAGGCGCGAGCGACTCGCCCTCCATCGCCTCGCTGACCTCGATGCGCCGATAGCGCATCCGGATGCCCTTGCCGAGGTAGCCGACGCCGAGCATCAGCACGAGCCCGATGGCGGCGAGCACCGGCGTCGTCAAGAGCGCGAGCGTCGGCTTCCCGCGCTTGCCGATGAAGCGAAAATTCACGGGCCCGACGAGCACCACATAGAGCAGCAGCAGCACGGCCGCGATGGCGAGGCCCAGCTTGTAGTTCTCGTTCGGATCGAGGGCGACGCGCAGCAGCCCGAAGCTCACGCCGTTGTTCGTCGCGCCGAAGTACGTGGCCTCGGTCTGCTGTTCCTCCTGTGCGCCGAAGCGCAGCAGCGGCTCGCTCACGCCGGGCTCGACCGCGTCCGCCATGATCGCGCGCACGAGCTCGCGCGTCTCCGGCGCGACGGCGTTCGCCTGCGAGTTGGCGTCGAAGGAGGACACGAACACTCGCCCAAAGCCGAAAGGCCTGGAACACCCGAACTGCTCGACGCGCAGCCCCTCGCCGCAGCGCAGCGGCGCGCGGGACGCCTCGAGCGGGACGAGCGGTGAGCGCACCTCCGCGACCGACGCCGCAGCGCGCGAGACGTCGCCGATGAGCCCCCGCAGCTGCGCATCGCGCAGGTCCCCGTCGGCGTGCGGCACCACGAGCACGCGTCCGCCCGCGCGCAGCCAGTCCTCGAGCGCGGCGCGCTGCGGCGCAGACGCGCGCGCGAGCAGCGGCGCCGTCGCGACGAGCGTGCTCACCGTCGCGTAGCCGACGGCGTCCTCGGGCAGCAGCGGGTCGCCGGTGCGGACATCCGGCGCCGCCAAGCCGAGCGGCACGCGGACGGTGCGGGCGCCGGTGCCGGTGCGCCGATCGATCAGGTCGATCTCGAGGTCGAGCAGCCCGGCGCGGATGCGCGGCGGGTCGGCGAGCACGACGAGCGAGCGCCCGCCGCCCGCGTAGTTCGTCGAGAGGTTCTGCGCGCCGAGCTTGTGCCCATCGACCTCGAAGAAGCCCTCCGCGTTCGTGCCGCTCGCGGCCGCGAAGACGGTGAACAGCACGCGGCGCCGCGCGCGCGGCGGCAGGTCGACGCGCGTCTCGTGCCGCAGCCGCACCGCGCCGCCGAACGACTGCCCGACGAGCACCACCGCCGTGCCGCGCAGCGTGCGCGCCGTGCGGTTCTCGACCTCGAGCACGACGGTGCCGTAGCCATCGGGGAGAAACGCTGGGTCGCCGAAGATCCCGTGGAGCGTCAGCAGCACGGGCTCTTGCTGCGCCGCCGCGCGCGACGTCGGAGCGCCGAGCGCGGCGAGCGCGACGAGCGCGGCGAGCGCGACCGGAGCGAGCGACGGAAGGCGACGCGCGCTCATCCGGCGATCGCCGTCACGGACGCGGGCACCTCGGGCACCTCCGCGAGCAGGCGCTCGACGATCGTGTCGGTCGAGACGCCGTCCGCCTCCGCCTCGAAGCTCGGGATCAGCCGATGGCGCAGCGACGGCAGCGCGACGCGGCGCAGGTCCGCGAACGAGACATGCTCGCGCCCCGCGAACAGGGCGGCGACCTTCGCGGCGAGCGCCAGCGACTGCCCCGCGCGCACGCCCGCGCCGTAGCGCAGCAGCTTCCTCGCGCTCGGCGCCGCCGTCGGCAGCGACGGATCGCTGCCGCGCACGAGGCGCGCGATGTAGCGCAGGAGCGGCTCCGCGAGCTTCACGTCGCGCACGAGCGCGCGCATCGCGAGCAGCTTCGCGCCGTCGATCACCTTGGGCACCTCGCTCGTCGCGGTGCCCGTCGTGCGCTCGAGGATGCCGACGAGCGTGTCCTCGTCGGGCTGCGGCACGAGGATCTTGAAGAGGAAGCGATCGAGCTGCGCCTCGGGCAGCGGATACGTGCCCTCCATCTCGATCGGGTTCTCCGT
>CAIUAC010001145.1 GCA_903896985.1 uncultured Sandaracinus sp. | reverse complement strand
GCATCGTCCTGTGGGGCTCGTACGCCCCTGTTTTCCTCGGGATCGTCGTGTTCGGCGGGATGATCGTGCCCGCAGTGCTCGAGGGTCTCGCGGTGCTCGGGCGAGCGCGGCACTCGCGCCTCGTGCCCATCCTGGTGCTCCTCGGTGGCTTTCTGCTGAGGGTGGTTATCGTGTACGCGGGCCAGGCTGCAGGGCTGCTCCGCGCGTGAGGACATCTCCGATGGGTCAACTCGCTCACACCAAGGCCGACGACCCCGCGCCTCCGCGCGCGTACTGGAATCCCTACCTCGCGGGCGTCGCGCTCGGGCTCGTGCTCCTCGGCGCGCTCGTCGTCTTCGGGCGCGGACTCGGGGCCTCCGGCGCCCTCGCGCGGTTCACCGCCCTCGCCTCGCACGCAGTCGCCCCCCATTGGGTGACGGCAAACGCGCACCTCGGCGGGTACTTCGCGCCAGACGCGCACTGGTGGGACGACTGGCTCGTCTTCGAAGTGGTCGGGGTCGCCCTCGGCGGATTGGCGGCGGCGATCACGGCGAGGCGCCTCGTGGTCGGAGTGGACAAAGGCGAGCGCATCACGAACCGCACACGCCTCCTGTTCGCGGCGGTCGGCGGCATCATCGTCGGCTTCGGCGCCCGCCTCGCGCAGGGCTGCACGAGCGGCCAGGCGCTCACTGGCGGCGCCACGATGGCACTCGGGAGTTGGGCGTTCATGTTCTCGGTGTTCGGCGGCGCGTACGCGCTCGCCTGGTTCGTCCGGAGGTTGTGGACATGATTCCCATCCATCCATCGGTCTATGTGGCGTACACCCTCGCCGTCTTGACGGGTTTCGCGTTTGGGTTCGTGCTGGAGCGCGCGGGCTTCGGATCGGCGCGCAAGCTCGCGGCGCAGTTCTATCTCACCGACATGACCGTGCTGAAGGTGATGTTCACGGCGATCGTCACCGCGATGCTCGGCATGACGCTGCTGCGCGCCGTCGGCTGGGTGAATTACGACGCGATCTGGGTCAATCCTACGTTCCTCGGAGCACAGATCGTCGGCGGGCTGATCTTCGGAGTCGGCTTCGTGGTCGGCGGCTATTGCCCGGGCACGAGCATCGTCGCCGCCGTGAGCGGGCGCCTCGACGCGATCGCGTTCTTGCTCGGCACCAGCGTGGGAATCCTCGGGTTCGCTGGCGTCTACGACAAGCTCGCGGCGTTCGCGCAGCGCGGCGGTGACCGCCGGATGCTGACCGATTGGCTGCATCTGCCCTACGGAGTCGTCGCGCTCCTGGTCGCGGTGATGGCCGTCGGGATGTTCGTCGGCGGGGAGTATCTGGAGCGCCGCTTTCGTCGCCCGCAAGAAGGAGTCGAGCCATGAACCCGCGGTCCATTCGAGCGTGGCTGCTCGCGGCCGCTGGGCTGCTCGCGGTCACTGGCGCCGTCTTCGGGCACAACACTCCCACTCACGCGACGTCCCCCGTGTCGCGCTATACGCCTCCGTACGTCACGCCGCTCGAGCTCGCACGGACGCTGTCCGTGGCGGCGCCCGAGCAGCTCGTCGTGACGTTCGATGAGGCGCGGCACCCTATGCGTGGCGCGGTCCCGGCGGCCATGTACGGTGCGACCGATGATGAGTTCATCGCGAGCGCGCCGGCGGCCGTGCAGCTCGTGCTCGTTTGCAACGACCCCGTGCGCCTCGACCGCGTCGCCCGTCGCCTCATGGCGCTCGGGCGGAGCGTGCGCGTGCTGCGCGGCGGAGTGCCAGCGTGGGAGGCCGCCCTGGCCGTCGACCCGCCTGCCCCCCTCGCGACCGCGGGGGCCGAGCGCTGGACGAAATACCGCGCCGATGTCGCCCTTCGACATGCGTACGGCGACGCGAGCGCGACTCCCGCGGCGGGCCCGATCGCTGCTCCGGCGCGACCCGCGGCAGCGCCCGCCGCAGGCGGCGCAGGGAAGCGCGAAGGCTGCTGAGACAGCGAGCGAGTCAGCGTGACGCCGCGCGCTCGTAGGCTGGTCGCCGCGCTGGTCGCCGTGCCGCTCGCCGTCGCGCTCGGGGCGCTCGCGGCGAGTCGGCAGCGGGCGACGCGTATCCCTACGATCGTCGTCGACGGCGTGCGAAGAGGTGAGTCCTGCCTGCTCTGCCACGCTGACTTTCAGGGGCTCGGCCTCGAGCACGATCCAGCGACGCTCGGGTGCTCGACGTGCCACCTCGGAGACCCGACGGCGCCCGACGCGGACGGCGCGCATCGTGGCTTGGAGGTGCTCTCGGGCGACCTCGCCTCGGTGTGGCGCACCTGCGGACAGGGAGGCTGTCACAACGAAGAGACCGCGCGAGTCAGCGTCGGAATGATGGCTGGCGCCCCTGGAATTCTCGCGGTGGACCGCTTCGCCTTCGGCGAGCGCAGCGATCCGACGCCGCGGCCCGAGGAGGACGATTTGCGGCGACTCGAGCCCGCCGCGGCGGCGCGCAGTCTCGCTGAAGACCACGCGCGCAAGCTCTGCGGTTCGTGCCATTTGGCCTCACGCAAGCCAGCCCGCGGCGACCTCGGCTTCGCGTCTCGCGGCGGAGGTTGCGCCGCGTGCCACTTGGCACCGCCCCGCGCAGGGAGCGGGCGCGCGGGTGGGCGTATGCACCCGAGTCTGTCCGCCGACGTCCCGGATACTCGCTGCGAGGGTTGCCACGCGAGGAGCGGCCGAATCGCGCTCTCCTATCGCGGCGTCGCGGAGGTGGAGGCGAGCGACCCGCGGCGAGATGGCACGCTGCCGGATGGTCGGCCGACCGCGGACGTCGCCTCCGATGTGCACTCGCGCGCGGGGATGGGTTGTGTCGATTGCCACACCGAGCGCGACCTGATGGGCGATGGACGGACGCACGCCTTCGCCGCCGACGCGGTCGGGGTGACTTGCGAAGACTGCCACGCACCGAGTACCCGCACGGCGAGTCCCGAAGCCGAGATGGTCGCGAGTCGCCTGCGCGCCTCTTGGCGGCGTCGCGGAATGCCCGAAATACCTGCCTCGGCGCGACCTCTCGTGACGAAGGCGCGCGCGCCGCTCTGGCGAACTGACCGCGAGTCGGGGAGTCTCTGGCTCGCCGCGTCGGGTGCCGAACGCGCCACTCCCCTCGAGGTCACGGCCGCGCCGTATCACGCGATGCCGGGCCATGCGCGGCTCTCGTGTCAGTCGTGCCACTCCGCGTGGGCCCCGCGCTGCACCGAGTGTCATACGACCTACGAGCCGCGTGGCAGCGACGTCGATCATCTCGCGGGCGTGCTGCGCGCCGGGCACTGGCGCGAGGTCGCTGGCGGAAACGGCTTCGGCCCGCCGGTGCTCGCGCTCGACGGGAACGGCAAGATCTCGCCGTTCATCGAGGGGATGCGCCTGCACGTCGACGGCGTGACCCCTGCCGTCGAGCGCACGCTCTGGGCGCCGCTCGATCCGCACACGACCGGCCGCTCGCGCGCGTGCGCCGACTGCCATCCGGCAGGCGACCTCGGCGCGGTCTACCCGGCGCAGGGCGAGGTGACGCGCCCCCGCGCTCGCGTCCTCGACGCGGGGGAGCGCGCGCGCGTCGCCGCCGTCGGCCGGTGCGTGCCCTGCCACGGCCGCTGGGAAGACCCGATCTACCGGAACTTCCAGGCGAGCGCGGCGAGCGCCGTGCGGGCCGGCACGACGTGCGACCTGCTCGCCCAGCGCGGTCCCACCGTCCGGGGCCCGAACCCTCCAGAGCCGTCGCTGGCTCCCACCACCGTCCCACGCCAGGAGCCGGAATGACGACCCAAGCGATCGAAGCGCGCTACGGAGAGCTTGCCACCTCGGACTGCTGTCTCTCCTGCGGCACCGCCGTCGGCCTCTGCGACGCCAAGCCAGGACAAGTCTGCGTCGACCTCGGCAGCGGACGCGGGACCGATGTGCTGCGCCTCGCGGAGGTGGTCGGCCCGACCGGGCACGCCTACGGCATCGACGTCACCGACGCGATGCTCGACCAAGCGCAGAAGACCGCGGCGAAGCTAGGCGTCACGAACGCGACGTTCCGACGCGGCACGCTCGAGGCGCTCCCCTTGCCGAGCGACACGGCCGACTGGGTGCTGTCGAATTGCGTGCTCAATCACGCGACGGACAAGGCGGCGACCTGGCACGAGATCGCCCGGATTCTCAGGCCGGGCGGGCGCTTCGTCGTCAGTGACATCTATGCCGTCGGCGACATCCCCGACGAGTACCGAAACGACGCCGCCTATGTCGCGGAGTGCTGGGCGGGCGCGGTCAGCCGAGACGCCTATCTGGGGCACATCCGCGGCGCAGGCTTCACGGAGATTCGCGTCGTCGAGGAGAGCGCCCCCTACGAGAAGGGCAAGGCGTCCGTCGCGAGTTTCACGGTCTCGGGCAGGAAATTCGAGCGCTGCTGCTTCTGATTTCGGCCCGTGTTCAACCCATCAAACGAGGTGTCGCTGCCATGAAGTCGCTCATCAAGAAGAACAACCCCGCGGACGCAGCGTGCTGCGCTCCGAAGGCCGACGAGAAGGTCGCCCAGTGCTGCGCGAAGGTCTCGAAGGCCGTCGCCGGCTGTCACGACTGACAGCGTCGGTGGACCGAACGCTCGCGGGTCCGGGCGCTTGCTCGGGCCCGCGAGCTCCTTCGCATAGGAGCAGACGATCATGGAACCGTCGAAGTACAACATCCTCACGAAGGTCCACGACGACGAGCGCTATCTGCTCGTCAACCTGCTGAGCGGCGAGGCGGACATCCTCGAGCCAGAGGTCGGCGCGGGCGTCGCGAGCGGCGCTTGGCCGAGCGATGGAGAGTGGGTGTCGAAGGGGTATGTCGTGGACCCTGCCGAGGAACAGAAGCGCTATCGCGCCGCCTACCTCGCGTTCACGGACTCACGCCTCGACGACGAGATCCAGCTCTTCTACGTCCCTTCCTACGCCTGCAATTTCGGCTGTTCCTACTGCTATCAGGACGAGTACGCGCCCGCCCCCGGAGGAGACGGCGAGGCCGTGATGAGCGCGTTCTTCGGGCACATCGATACCACGTTCGCCGAGCGCCGAAAGTACGTGACGCTGTTCGGTGGTGAGCCTCTGCTCCCGAACCCAGCGACTCGCCGCCTCGTCGAGCGCATGGTCGAAGAGACCAAGCGCCGGGGTCTCGACCTCGCGATCGTCACCAACGGCTACTCCCTCGCGGACTACGTCCCGCTGCTCGCGAACGGCCGCATTCGTGAGCTTCAGGTGACCCTCGACGGCAGCGAGAAGGTGCATGACGGACGCCGCTACCTCAAAGGCGGCGGCGCGACCTTCCAGCGCATCGTCGCGGGCATCGACGCTTGCCTCGAGGCGAAGCTCCCGGTGAACCTGCGCACCGTCATCGACAAGGAGAACCTCGAGGGCTTCGCCGCGCTCGCGCACTTCGCGATCGACAAGGGCTGGACCGAGAGTCCGTACTTCAAGACGCAGATCGGCCGCAACTACGAGCTGCACCACTGCCAGACGTCCCACTCACGCATCTATACGCGCCTCTCGCTCTACGAGGACCTCTATCAGTTGCTGGAGCGCGACCCAGAGATCCTGCGCTTCCACAAGCCTGGCTTCTCCGTCTCCCGCTTTCTCTTCGACCGCGGGGCGCTCCCCGCGCCGCTGTTCGACTCGTGCCCTGCGTGCAAGACGGAGTGGGCGTTCGACTACACCGGGCGCATCTACCCGTGCACGGCCAACGTCGGCAAGACCGGCGAGGCAGTGGGCACCTTCTACCCCGCGCGCACGCTCGACGCGGAGCTGACCGGGCCGTGGCAGGACCGCGACGTGCTCGGCATCGACGCCTGCCGCAGCTGCAGCGTGCAGCTGGCGTGCGGCGGCGGCTGTGGCGCGGTCGCGAAGAACGAGACCGGGCGCATCGACGCCCCCGACTGCCGCCCCGTCGGCGCGCTCCTGTCGCTCGGCTGCGCGCTCTACGGCAAGGAAGCGCTCGGCTGAGCGGGCGCGTGTCCGAACCCAAACGCCCGTCGGTCGGCTCCGACCTCCCGACACCCCTGCGAAAAGGCCAGGTCCTCATGTCCGCACACATCCCCGACATCGACGAGGCGAACTTCGAGCGCGAGGTGCTCGGGCACCCCGGTCCGGTCGCCGTCGACTTCTACTCCACCGAGTGCGCGCCCTGCGAGGCGCTCGCGCCGAAGTACGACGCGATGGGCGAGGCGTATGGCGCTGACGTGAAGTTCGTGAAGGTGTTTCGGCAGGGCAATCGCGCGCTCTCGGACTCGCTCGCCGTGCGGTCTTCGCCGACGGTGCTGTTCTTCAGCGGGGGCAAGGAGGTCGGTGCGCGCCTCGGCGGCGGAATCAAGCGCTCGGAGCTCGTCGCGCAGCTCGACACGCTGATTCCAGCAGAGCGCGTCTCGGCGATCCACGCGGCCCAAAGGCCGGTGACCACGGAGTGCGATGTGCTGATTCTCGGGGCGGGCCCCGCGGGCATCACCGCAGGGATCTACGCCGCGCAGGCGAAGCTGCGCACGATCATGGTGGACGTCGGGCTCGGCGGCGGGAACCTCGCCATCACGCATCAAGTGTCCAATTTCCCTGGGTTTCCGGAGCCTCAAGCGGGCTATATGCTGGCGCATAGGATGCTCGAGCACGCCAAGGCTGCGGGCGTCGAGCCCCGCTTTGCGGCCGAGGTCACGCACACGGACCTTCGAGAGCACGTCATCGAACTCGACGGCGTCGAGACCATTCGGGCGAAGAAGCTGATCATCGCGACGGGCTCCTCCCCGCGCCCCATCAACGTGACTGGCGAGCAGGAATACAAGGGGAAAGGCATCTCCTACTGCGCCACGTGTGACGCGAAGTACTACGAAGGCAAGCACGTGCTCGTGATCGGGGGCGGCAACTCCGCCGTCGAGGAGAGCCTCTTCATCGCCAAGTTCGCCGCGAGGCTGACGATGGTCCATCAGCTCGACGCGCTCACCGCGAACCAGGAATCCCAGGACCGACTCTTCGCAGAGCCGAAGATCGAGGTGCTGTTTCGGCACGAGCCGCGGGCCTTCATCTCGCACGACGGCAAGGTCGTGGACGCGGTCCTCGTCGAGGACCTCCGGACGGGGGCGCAGCGTGAGATCGGAGTGGACGGCGCGTTCGTGTTCGCTGGGATGCAGCCGAATCTCGCGGGGCTCGGCGACGAGCTCGCCGTCGACGCGTGGGGCTACGTCAAGACCGACAGCGACATGCACACCAGCATTCCTGGGGTGTTTGCGGCGGGCGACATCACCAGCAAGCGCTATCGGCAGATGACCACCGCCGTCAACGACGGGACGATCGCGGCGATGGCGCTGTCGAAGGATCTCGCGGCGTGAGCGACTCGGCGGACTCCCCGCCGGAACTCCGCACCACCGCGGGTGCTCCAGAGACCCGACAACTGACGGCGCGCGCCGTCGTCGCCGGGATGCTGATCGGCGCCGTGCTC
>CAIUAC010001144.1 GCA_903896985.1 uncultured Sandaracinus sp. | reverse complement strand
GCACGTGGATCGTGCCGGTGCCTGCCGCGTCGAGCTCGAGCGTGCCGCTCGTCAGGAACGCGTCGCCGTCGCTCGAGTCGCTCGCGAAGGAGAACGCCGCGAGGTCCGCCCTGGTCGTGCCGAAGAACGGCGCCCGCCCGCGCCAAGAGGCGCTCCACGCCACGCGCCCGCCGCGCACCGGCGCGCCGTAGTAGTACGCCGCGCGTACAGGCAGCACGACGTCGCCGTTCGCGTCGCGCTCGGCCTCGCCCGCGGGCGGCAGCTTCACCTCGAAGCTCGCGGTGCGGTACTCGCCGACCTCGAAGCGCGCGTAGACGAGCGACGACTCCTTGCTCACCTCGACGCTGTACCGACCGAGGCGCGCCGAGCGCGGCAGCGCCGTCTCGACGCGGAAGGTGCCGAACGCCGTCAGCGCGACGTCACGCTTCAGCACCTCGGTGCCGTCGGGGTCCATCACGCGCACCGAGACGCTGCCGCGCGGCGTGACGAGCCGACCGCTCGGCGCGCGACGGCGCAGCACGCCGAGCAGGTGCACGCCCTCGCCGGGGCGATAGATGCCGCGCTCCGGCGTGACCATCCCTCGCAGCGCGTTCGGCCCTTCGCTCCAAGCGCCGGGCAAGCTGGTGCGCCAGCTCTCGATGCCCTGCGCGAACACCGTGCTCGCGAACGCCGTGCGACCGCCCGTGACGGCGACGGCGCGCAGCGGGCGCTCGCGTCCGTATTCTCCGTCGAACTCCTCTCCCTCGCCGTCTACATCGTTCTCGTGATTTGCCGCGTTTTGTGCTCTCGCCGGGCGCTCCAGCGCGGAGCGCGCCGGCAGCAGGACCACGCCATCCGCCCGGGTCACGCCATGAAAGCGCGCGAGGTCGCCGTCGTAGAGGGTCACGTTGGCGCCCGCGACGGGCGCGCCGGTGCTGCCGTCGGTCACCCACGCGAGCCCGCCCGCGCGCCCCGTCTTGAGCACGATGCCGAGGTCGGCGCGCTGCACGACGGTCACCTTCGGCTCGACGCCGGGCGCGTCGAGCACGACGAGCACGGGGGCGCTGCGTCCCGACGTGATCCCCGCCGCCGCGAACACGTCCACGTCTTGCACGCCGTCCGCGTCGCCGTCGCTCTCCCGCGGGCGGAGCACCGCCTCGCGCAGGCGCACGGCGAGCGGCAGCGACGCGACGGGGTCGGTGCCCTGCTCGTGCAAGCCCGTGATGCGCGCCGCCGCGTCGAGGTCAGCCGCGCCGAGCGCGAACACGCGCAGCCGAGCGCTCCGCAGGTGCGCGAGCTGCAACGGAAGCCCCGCGCCGACGGGCACCACCGCCTGCCCGAGCGGCATGCGCGCGACGGGCTCGTACGAGCCCGTCGTCACCGTGAACGCGAACGCCGCGCCGAGGCGCGCGCCTGCGGCTGAGCGCAGCGTGTCGGGCAGCGCGAAGCGGTAGCTGCGTCGCTCGGCGAACGCGCCGGAGAGCGTCACGCGCTGCGCCGGGGCGTCCTCGGTCGCGGGCACGAGCACGACCGTCGGAGAGACGCGGAGGGCGCGCGCGACGTCGGACGGGCGCACGCTCTCCGAGAAGCTGAGCGTGATGTTCGTCTGGTCGGGCGGGCAGGACTCGCACGTCGACCCGGCGCTCGTCACGGCGAGCGTGCGAGGGGCGCTCGCGCGGTCCCGCGGGACGTGCTCGGCGCGCGGCGCGTGCGGCGCATCGCCGCGCATATGCGGCACGAAGAGGCACGTCGAGAGCACGAGCGCGAACAGCGCGAGCATCGCGTTGGAGAGGTTCTTGGAAGTCTTCATCGGGCGGCTCCATCGACTACGTGGACTGCGATCTCGTCACTCGCGCCATCGGGCAGAACGGCTCGGACCCGGTGCGCGCCGGGGACGAGCGGGAGCGAAGCGTCGAAGGGCGCGCGCGAGATC
>CAIUAC010001143.1 GCA_903896985.1 uncultured Sandaracinus sp. | reverse complement strand
TCGCGTAGCACAGTGGCTCGGCGGCCGGCTCGTGGTCGCCACGCTGATGCTCGGCGGTCATCTGGTGACCGCAGCCGCGCACGCCAACACGTTCACGGGGCGGGCGCTCTCCGGGCTGATCGTCGCGACCTACGCGGCGACGCTCGTGTCAGCGATCGCGCTTCGGCGTGTGAGCCAGCGGCAGGGCCTCGAACGAGCGCGCGGGCTGCGCGCCCTCGGGAACGTGCAGGTCGCCCTCGACCTCGCGCTCGAGCTCGGGCTGGTGTGGCTCGTCGGTGGCGTGATGAGCGCGTTCACGTTCCTCTTCGGGATCACGACGCTCGCCGGAGCCGTGCTCGTGGGGCCGGGCGCAGCGCGTGGCGCGGCGGCATCGGCGGTGGTGCTCTACGTGACGCTGAGCGTCGCGACCTCGACCGGCTGGCTCCCTCCCCCGCCGGACCAGCAGGCGAGCCAATACCGCCTCGACGCTCCGGCCAACGCCTTTGCGCTCGTGCGAAACGTGGTGGGTCTGACGGTCGTCGGTATGCTCGCGAGCTACCTCGCCGCACGCCTACGCCGCACGGGCGGCGAGCTCGCCAAGGCCGCCGAGAGCGCAGCGGCCCTCGCGCGACTGAACGACGACATCGTGCGGTCGACCCCAGCGGGCCTCCTCACCACGGATCCAGGCGGGAAGATCCGCACGGCGAACCCGGCCGCGAGGGCGATCTTGGACGCCGACGACGGCGGACTCCTCGGCCTCCCTGTGAGCGACTTCCTCACGACGATGCACGACGACGTCCCCGAGACCTCGCGCGCCGAGACGACCGCGCGGCGCTGCGGCGGCTCGACCTTTCCAGCCGGCTATTCGCGCACCGTGCTCCTCGACGCGGAGGGACACAGCCTGGGGAGCCTCTTCGTGTTCCAAGACCTCACGGAGGTCACTACCCTGCGCGACTCGGCCGAGCGCGCTGAGCGGCTCGCTCAGCTCGGGCGTATCGCCGCGGGCCTCGCCCACGAGATCCGCAACCCTCTTGGCTCGATCTCAGGCTCCGTCCAGCTGGTGCGGGAGGCCGCCGAACTCGGCGCAGAGGACCGGCACCTGCTGGGCATCGTCATCGCCGAGGTCAAGCGGCTCGACGAGCTGGTCGCGACGATGCTTCAGCTCGGACGACCGCGCGCGCTCGAGCGCGACGAGCACGACCTGCGCAGGATCGCGCAGGAGGTCGTCGCCGTCGCGCGCGTCGGAGTGGCCCAGACGAACGGCATCGCGCTCGAGCTCGACGTGCCTGAGGACTCGGTCACGGCGAGGGTCGATGGCGCGCAAGTGCGCCAGGTGATCTGGAACCTGGTGACCAACGCGGTGCAGGCGTCGCCGGGCGGCGCGTCTGTGCGTGTCGTGGTGCGGCGCGGGGAGCCGAGCGGCGCGGTCGTCGAGGTCCACGACCGAGGGCACGGGGTCTCGCGCGATAGCCTTCCGCGACTCTTCGAGGCGTTCTACACGCAGCGGGCCCAGGGCACGGGGCTCGGGCTGGCGCTCGTCAAGCAGATCGCGGACGCGCACGGCGCGTCCATCGTCGTCGAGAGCGCCGCGATCACGGCGCTGGACGCCGGAGACCCCGACGCCGAACAGCGTCAGGACGGGGCGATCTTCCGGATCACGTTCCCGACGGGCTGAGCAGCGACTCGCTCGCCGAGGCGGCCTCGAGGTCCCACGCGAGCGCCTCGATGACGCGCGCGTACACCCCGCGATCGAAGAGGAGTTCGTTGTGCCCGAGCGCATCGAACCAGTGAACGACGGCGTCGTCGAGGGCCGACGCGCTCGCCGGGGGCGTGATCATCCGGTCGGCGCCCGCGACGATCGCCGTGTGCACCACGCCGCGCGCCTTGTGCCGCGTCTCGACCAAGCGCCGTACGATGTCGCTCCCGGGCCGAAGCGCATGCCCAAGCGCCGTCGGCGCCATACGGGCGGCTTCCGTGCCCGCGTGAGGCGTCGCGAGGGTGACGAGGCGCCCCGTGTGCCGCGCGCCATCGAGCTCCTGCAGGTACCAGCGCGCGAGGAGCCCGCCGAGCGAGTGCCCGACGAGGTCGATCGGGCCTCGCTCGGCGTGTCGATCGGCGAGCGCGGCGAACCGCGCAGCGACGTCCTCGAAGCGGCCGATCGGCCCGTAGGTGAAGTGGTCGGTCGACACGTGCAAGGCGCGCTCGACGTGCTCGCGCATCGGGTCGAAGACGGGCCCCGCCGCGAAGAAACCATGCACGAAGATCACCGTGCGCGGGGCAGCTGCACGCAGCGGTCGCGCCAAGCGTTGGCCCGCCACCCGACGCGCGACGAGCAGCGCCTGCTCGACGACCGCCGCGCCCTCTCGTTGCATCGCCAGCGCGCGCTGGATCTTCTGTCGCATGGCGTGGCTCTCCGTTGGGCAGGAGTCAGAGCGCTCGTCGCTGCGCGAGGGGCACGCGCTCAGGAGTATCGCGGGACCCAGCGCTCAGCCTGGTACCACCGTAGCACTTCTCGAAAGCCCTCCGCGAACCGCGGAAAGCGCGGCGTCCAGCCGAGCGCGCGCAGCTTGCTCACGTCGACCACGAGCTCGTCGTCGAGCAGCGTCACCGCCTCCGGATCGAGGCGCGGCCGCAGCGCCGCCTTGAGCCCGTGCCGCAGCACGACGAGCCGCCAAGCGACGAGCGCGCTCGTGTCGGCGGCCTGATACGCGCCAGGCGCCGAGAACGAACGCGCGGCCCAGTGGAGCACGCCGTCGCGGAGGCGCCCCGTCGGCACGGTCGGCAGGCCGTACGCCCGAAACGTCTCGACGAGGCGCTCGCCGAGCGGCAGCGGGTCGTCGTCCGACACGTTGTAGACCTGCCCCGCCGTCTGATCGCGGCGCAGCGCGAAGAGCAGCGCGCGCGCGACATCCTCCGCGTGAACGAAGGTGTGGCGCGGACCGCCGCGCGGGCGTGGCACGACCGGCAGCCCGAGCTTGAGGATCGGCCCGACGGCGAGCAGCATCGCAGCGAAGTGTCGGCCGCGGCGGCCGTAGATGGGCGCAGCGCGCAGGATCGTCCACGCCGGTCCGGCGCTCGTGCCGCGTCCGCGCAGGAACGCCTCTGCGCCATGCTTCGAGAGACCGTGGGGACCGCGCGGCGCGACCTCGCTCTCCTCGGTGAGCGGCTGCAACTGCCTCGGCGCGTACAGCATCGACGTCGACATGTGCACGAAGCGCTTCACGCGCGCTGCCTCGGCGGCCTCGTAGAGCCGCACGACGACGTCGGTGTTGCTCGCCGCGAGCTGCGCGGGATCGGCGACTGCATCGAGCTGTGCCGCCGTGTGCACGACGTGATCGACTCCGCGCACGACGCGCGCCCGCACGGCCTCATCGCGCAGATCGCCAGGACGCACCTCGCCGCGCACGGGCACGGGCACCCCGGCGGCGGTGAGGTCGTTCGCGATGACGCGATAGCCGGCAGCCTCTGCGAGGCCGACCACGTAGTTACCGACGGTGCCGCGGGCACCGGTGACGAGCACGGTCTCGGTCATTGATTCCTCACTGCGCACCCAGCGACTCTGGATGTTGGTGTACATACGATGCGGAGCCCGACGCCGCCTGCTTCACAGCCCGCCGACCCAGCTCGGGCAACGTGTGAAGAAACGTCTGCAGGAGCGCGTGCCCGTGCTCCGTCAGGAACGCCTCAGGGTGGAACTGCACGCCCTCGATCGGCCAGAGGCGATGACGCAGGCCCATGATCTCGCCGTCCTCGGTCCACGCCGTCACCTCGAGCACCTCCGGCAGCGACGAGCGCTCGACGACGAGCGAGTGGTAGCGCGTCGCAGAGAACGGCGACGGTAGCCCAGCGAAGACGCCGCGCCCGTCGTGGAGCATCGGCGAAGTGCGACCGTGCATCGGCTGCGCAGCGCGCACGATCCTCGCGCCGAACGCCTGCGCGATCGCCTGATGCCCGAGACAGACCCCGAGCAGCGGCACGCGTCCGCCGAGCGCGCGAATCACCTCGAGCGTGATGCCCGCGGCATCGGGCGCGCCGGGTCCAGGCGACAGGACGATCGCCTCGGGCTCAAGCGCGGCGAGCGCTGGCACGTCGACTTCGTCGTTGCGGTAGACGACGACGTGCGCTCCAAGCTCGGCCAGGTACTGCACGAGGTTGTAGGTAAACGAGTCGTAGTTGTCGACGACGGCAATCATGCGCAGGACCCGTGGGTTCGCATTCTACTCCACGACCGCGCCCGGCGCGGGCCTTCGCTTCGTCGGCGCCGGCTGAGCGGGATGTCCGAGCTGCTGCGCGGCCTCGATGACGGCGAGGACCTCCTCCTCCGCCTCGCGGTGCGCGCGGACCGCGCCGAGGAGGGTCTCGTCCTCCACCTCGCCGCGCGCGAGCGCCGCGGCATAGCGCTCGATGGCCTCCATCCGCCGGCGATACGCCCGCGCGGCGCGCTCCTGCAAAGCGCGCCCCTCGGCCGTTTGGAGCGACACCGCGCCCACTCGCTCGAGGTGCCGCCGCACCGCCGGCAGCGCGGCCGTGCGCATGATCTCGGAGGCGCGCACCGACCTGCGGTCATCGATCATGCCGTCCGCTTCGCTGAGGATCTGCGGCGCGGGATCTCGCGCAATCGCTTCCGACAGGGCAGCCGAGTCTGCGCGCAGGAGCGCAGCGGAGGTCGGCGGAGGCGCGCTCGGGCCGCACGCGAACGCGCCCGAGAACGCGACGGTCAGCACGCCGCAGAGGAGCGCTTTGGTCGCGAGCGACCGGCTCACACGGCGCCCGACGGCCAGCCGCGCTCGCGGAAGAACTTCTCGACGCGCAGGTTCACGAGCTCCGGATACTCGACCGCGACGTAGTGCGTGCCGCCCGGAACGACGAGCAACTCAGCCCCGCGAATCGCCCGCACCATGCGCTCTGCGGCGCTCCGAGGCGTAAACAGGTCGCGGTCTCCGGCGACGACGAGGGTCGGCACGTCCACGTGCTCGAGGGTCGCCCACGCGTCGTGCAGGCCGAGCTTCTCGAGGGTGCGTACGTAGATGTCCATGTCGAGGTCCTGGAACGAACCCGCGAGATCCGCCCAGAGCTCCTCGTCGAGCGTGCGCCCCGCGAGCCCGAGTCGCTTGGCCCAGCCGACCGTCTCCGGCCAAGAAGTCACCCGCCGCGTGAGCGCGCCGACGAGCCCAGGCGCTGCGCGCGCCGCTCCGAGCGCCCGCGGGACGACGTGCTTCATCGAGTCGAGGTTGAGCACCGTCTCCCAGGGTCGCCCCGCGACGCCGTTGACGAGCACGAGCGTCGAGACTCGCTCGGGCGCCACGCGAAAGAGCTCGAGCGCCACCTGCACGCCCATCGACCAGCCGAGCACAGCCGTCCGCTCGACGCCCTCCGCGTCGAGCACCGCGAGGACATCCTTCACCTGCGCGTCGATGCCGAGCGCATCGGGATCGCTGGGCGGTCCCGAGCGGTAGAGCCCACGGTAGTCCCAGCTGATGAAGCGATAGCGATCGCCGAGGTACGCGATCTGGTGCTTCCACGCCTTCCAGCTGCCCCCGAGACCGTTCGCGAGCACGATCGGGGGTCCCTCACCGGTGACGTGATACGCGAGCTCTGTACCGTCGAACGAGGCTACGCGACGTTCCTCGACTCGGACTTGCTTCATGTGCGCGGGAATCTATTCGCCACCGGTTGATTTCGCAACGGATCGCTGCGTCAGGGGCCACACGAATGCGCCACCGAAGCGCCGTATGTGCAGACGTCGTTGACAGCGCCCCTCCGCGGCAGATACGTTGCGCGGCACCCATGTCCGCCGACCCGCCGAAGAAGCCGAAAGACATCAAAGACCTCAAGGCCCGGCTCGGGCGCACCATCGCGCCGAACACGCAGAAAGCGGTCATTCCCGCTCCTGCGATGGGCTTCGGAGGTGTCCCCGACCCGAGCAGCATCGCCCCGCCGCCGATGGCGGCTCCGCCGGGCTTTGCGCCACCTCCAGGCTCGGCCGTCGCGGCGCCTCCCGGACTAGGCGGCCCTGCGCCGCTCCCGGGCGCGTCCGCGGTCGCACCGCCGCCCTTCATGCAGCGGGCCCCTGCCGCCCCGGCGGCTCCCTCCGCGCCGCCTCCTCCCGTCGATCCCTTCGCGGCCGGCCAGGCCTCCTCGGGCGGGTCGCGTGAGGTCCGCCTCGTCATCGACGAGAAGCCGGTCGATGACTCCGAGATCGGTCGCAAGCAGCGCGGCCGCGTCTTCATCATCCTCGGCCTCGGCATGCTCCTCGGCGGAGCCCTCGGCTTCGGCACCGGAAACGTCGTCGAGCAGAACCGCCTCCGCGGGCAGGTCATCGCCGATGGCAAAGAGATCTACACCGCGGTGCACACCGCGTCGGACACGGTCAACCAGGCCAAGCGCTTGGTCAACACCGCGCTCGAGGCCTCGGCAGCGACGCCGAAGCGCGTCGATTTCGCCAGCATCGAGGCGCTTCGGGCCTTGAAGAAGCCGTTCGAAGCGGGCGTCTTCGCTCGCCGCAAGTACGGCGCCTTCCAGCCCGGGACCGTCGACGCGCTGTTCGAGTACTACAACAGCGTCAACCAGCTCTGGGACAAGTTCGCGTCGATCTCCGCGCGCACGCTCAACGCGGGCGCCCGCACGGAGCTGACGAACGCGGCGCAAGCCACGGACTCGCTCTCCTCGACGCAGTACGGCCTCGTGCCGCGCAGCATCGAGGGCGCGCTCGTCGGCACCCTCGTGTTCGTCGACCCGCCGCCAGCCCCGGCGCCCGGCGTGGCTCCCACCCCACGGACCGAGGCCAGCGTTCGCGCGAGCCGCGGAGGCGCGGCTGCCACGAAGAAGATCTACACGGGTCAGCCGCTCGACACCGAACCGAGTCAATACGTGATCCTCGTGGAGGGCGCGTCGAGCGTGAACATCCTCGGTCAGCAAGCGGGAGCGTTCGGGCAGTACCGGGCGAGCCTGACGGAGCTGAAGACGTTGCTCGACAAGACCGTCGAGGTTCAGGGGCGACTCGAGAACGAGCTCGGGCAGATCGCGGCCCTCTCGAACTGAGCTCTCGGCGCCAGCGCTCCACAAACTCGTGTGAACGCGGCGCCGGGCGTGATAGCTTCGCCGAGCTTTGGCGCGCTACCGACTGCGCTATCAGTCTACTGACCTGGAAATGCCGCCCGGTGAGTTCGTCATCGGGCGGAGTTCAGACTGTAGCCTTGCGGTCGATGACCCCCTGGTCTCTCGACGGCACGCGGTCTTGCGTGTCGGCGTCGACGGCGTAATCGCCGAGGACCTCGGCAGCCGGAACGGGATCAGCGTCAACGGCGAGCGAGCCGCGGGGCCGCACAAGCTCAAGCACCAAGATCGCGTGACCGTCGGCTCCCAGGAGTTGGTCTTGCTCGAGGTCGGGGCGCGCGACCGCGACAGGCGCCCGACGGGCCTGATGCTCGTGTGTCCGACCTGCCGCCTGCCAGTGCCCGCCGACGATGTTCGCTGCGCGCACTGCGGCACGGTCACGCAGGTCGAGTCGACGTCTCGCCAGACCATGGAGATCACGACGCACTCGGCAGCGACAGGTTCGAGCCGCGTCGACGAGGACACCCGCCGTGTGTCCGCATTTCAACTGCTCGCCGGCATCGCGGACAAGGCGCTCGCGCTCGGTCGGCCCGACGACGCCGAGCGTATCCTCTCCAACCTGCTCGGTGAGTTCCTCCAGAAGGCGCAGGCTGGACGACCGGCTGGCGAGGACAGCCTGCGCGACGCGGTGCGCTACGCCCTCCGACTCGCGGATCTGACCGGCAAAGCCAGCTGGGTCGACTGGGTCTTCCAGGTCCACCAGACGACCGACCGGCTGATGAGCGCGGAGACCATCGACGCCCTCTACGCGCTCGTCCGCAAGGTGAAGCATCCCGGCGGGCGAGCGATCATCGACTACGTTCAGGCCATGCAGCGGAAGGTCGAGTCCTTCTCTCCGCGCGAGAAATTCCTGCTCCAGCGCCTCGCGGGGCTCGAGCGCGTCGTCGGAGCGTAGTCGCACCGCCGCCGAAGCCCGGCGGGGGGCGAACGCTCACGGTCGGCGGGCCGCGAAGGCTTCCAGGCGGGAGAGGTTGCTCAAGTCCGAGCCCTTTGCCGAGAGCCCGCTCGCCTTGTACCAAGCGCAGTAGGTGCCCACGAGGCGCGCCGCCTCCGGAAACGCGTCGAGATCGAACCGCTCGATGGCGTCGACGACCGATCCCGAGAGCATCAGCAACTGCCGCCGGTACAGCGTCAGGGCCCACCCGAGCCACTCCGTACCGCCGTCGAGCGCGGCAAGCCGCACGGCGAAGCCCGCGATCATGGCGACGTGCGAAGTGTCGAGCTTGTCGCCGCCAGCGAGGCGCTCATCGACCTCTTTCGACGCGCGGCGGAGCAGCCGATCGCTCTCGACGGCGCGCCCAGTCGCGAGCGCACGCTCGATGACCTCGCCAAGGAGCTGAAAGGTCCAGTTTCTCCGAGGCTCGACGACGATCCCGCTCATCGTGTCCTCGTCTTCAGCGGTCCGCGCGCCGCAGTGAGGACAGGTCCCGGCGCCCTCCGGATAAGGCGTGCCGCATGCGTTGCACATCCGCATGAAGCCCGTGGTGCGCCCCGGGAGCTCGCGCCCTTGCACGACGGCGAACACGAGCTCCTGTGTGCCGATGCGGATCCGATCGCCGTCCTTCAAAGGACACTCGCCGCGGCTGGGCACGGGGCGCCCGTTCACGCGCACGCCGTTTCGGCTGCCGAGGTCGACGACGACGGCGCCGCCCTCCTCCAGCACCCGAATCCGGACGTGCTCGCGAGACACGAGCGGATCCTCGAGCGTGATGTGACAGCCGGGGCTGCGCCCGATCAGAACCTCGGGGCCGACCAGGTCGAATTCCTGCAATAGAAAGCGCAGGCGATAGCGGGCCAAGTCTGCTCCGGAGCGGCTGAAGACTACGCCAGCATACAGATCTCGGGGAGGCTACGTCAAACACGAGCGTCCAAACTCGACGCTTCGGTCGCGTTATTCTGGGCGCCCCCGCGCGGAGGGAGTCGCCCCGCGGTGGACGTCGGCGTGCTAGCTTGGCGCGGTGTCCGACGCCCTTTCGACCGACGACGAGAAGACCGCGGAGATCGAGGGAGTCCTGCGCGACGTCGTGCGACCGTTGCTCGAGCGCGACGGCGGCGGCATCGAGCTCGTCTCCGTGCGCGGCTCAGCGGTCGTCGTGCGCCTCGTGGCCGTCTGCGCGGGCTGTCCAGGGTCGGGCTACACGACCGAGTCGGTGCTCTTGCCGGCCTTGCGGACGGTCCTCCGCGAGGTGTCGCTCACCGTGGAGCGCGCGCCGAATTAGCGAAGCGGGCGCCGCGGTCGAGCGCCCCCCGACTTCGCGAAAGACGTCCAGAATTGGCAGAGCGCGCCCCGCAAGCCTGCGACGCGCGCCCTGAGAGTCCGTGAAGCGCGACTAGAGGTCGATGCCGCTGAGCGGATCGCCGCCCGGGGGCCGACGAGTCGTGGTCGGAGGCGTGGTGGCCGGATGCGCCCCCGGACGGGCGCCGGGCGTGCCCGGCTGGGCGGCAGGAGCGTCCTGGCGATTCCGGATGTTGCCGGTGATGCGGTCGACGATATCTGGGTTCGCGTCCGGGTTCGCCGTCTCGCCCTCGCCTGACGTCACGGCGTCGACGAGCGCGTGATGCCCGTCGCGGGGAGGCGGCGCGTTACGGCGCAGCGTGGGGAGGTTCGTGACGGTCGCCTTCTCCTCGAAGACGAGGCAGAAGAAGCCGTAGAAGCTCGTCTGGTCGATCGCGCGGAGGCGAGTGGTCGGGTCCTGCCACTCGAGCCATTGCCGCCGACCGCTACCCGCGGTGAGCTCGCCGCTCGCTTGCCGAGCCGCGCCGTAGCGCGTCTGCAAGGCCTGGCTGAACTGCGCGAAGTCCTGCCCCTGGAAGACCTCAGCGTTGAAGGCTTTGTACCATTTCCAGAGCTTCCCGCTGATGAAGAAGTAGAAGTTCTGACTGTTCGCGTCGTTGTGGACGAGGATGCACTCCCCGATGTTGTGCGTGAATTCATCGCGGATGAACGACGCATCCCAGCCGGTGCGGTTCCCGTTGAAGCAGACCTCGCTCTCGCGCAGGCGCCGGAGCTCGTCGCCCATCTCGGCGCGCAGGCGATCCTCTTCGATGGCGCCGCTCGCCTTGGCGAGCTGCGGGCGATAGCGCTCGCGAATCTGCCCCTGGAAGTACGTGAAGACCTCGGCCTTCGTCATGCCCCAGTGGAGGTCGCCCATGGCGGGCGAGATCGCCTCGCTCATCGGGGCCTCTTGCGGGACGACGGCCGCCGGACGCGCGCGGCGACCGCGGCGACGCTGGGCGTCTGCTTCGTGGGCGAAGGCGAGCACGAACAGGCTCGCGATCATGGCGATGGCTACGGCCTTCTTCATCACTGCCTCCAATGCACTCAGGCTTCGAATTACGGCGCGACCTTACCACACCAGGACTGGCTTGCAGGGTCGTGCCTTGGGACGGTCCGCACGCCGAAAGGATTCACGACGCCGGCGGCGCGCCCCCCGCGCCCTGCTCGAGGTCGAGGAACAGCAGCGTCCCCCCGGCGACGGCGGCGGGCATGAAGAGCAAGTTCACGAACGGCACGAACAGGAACAGCCACACGCCGGTGCCGAAGCCGAACATCGGCCAGAAGTTCCTGCGCAGGACCCCGACGCGGTAGCGCATGCCGCGGTTCTTCCGCGAGGCGGGCCAGTCGATGTAGTCGATGGCGAAGTAGATCGCGGTGAAGAGGAAGCCGAAGATCGAGTAGACGACCTGCCCGACGGCCGGCAAGAAGAGCGAGGCCACGAAGAGCGGGCCCATCACGGCGGCGTAGAGCGCCAGCTTCGACACCTCGAGCAGCACCGTGCGCAGGAGGTCGCGCGCGAGCACCTGGAGCGAGAAGGGGATCGCGGGCGCGCCGGTCTGAAGTCGCTCGACCGCCTCGCTGAGCGCGTCGTTGAAGGGCGCGGCGATCACGTTCGTCACGAGGCTGAGCACGACCAAGCCGCCGAGCGCGACCGTGAGCCCGACGAGCCACTCGAGCACCGCGTGAAAGAAGCGCGCGACGCTCGGCCAGAAGCCGTGGCTCGTCGGCGTCGCCCAGATCGCGTCGACGAGGGTGCCGTGCACAGCGACCGCGCCCCACACGATCCCGACGACGGCGAAGAGCGTGACGACGATCGGGATGCCCCAGTAGCGCACGAGCCCGGGATTGCGGAGGTAGACGACGCGCGCGCCGCGGAACGGATAGGTGAGCCCGCGCCAGTAGCCGATCACGCTGCGCCCGATGGGCGCGGCGACGTCGCGCTTGGCGCTGACGACGACGTTCTTGGCCGTCTCTGCGACCTGCTCGGTGACCTTCATCGCGTCAGCGCCCGCTGCTGATGCCGGAGATCGCGCTGCCGCCGACCGAGAGGATCGCCTTGAGGTCCTCGTCGTTGAAGCGGAGCGCGGCGCCCAGGTAGAAGTCGCGGCTCGAGTTCAGATAATCGTCGACGCCTCCGAGGATCCAGAGGCGCGAGATCACCTGGAACGCGAGGTTCGTGCGCAGCCGCGGGTACGCGCGCTCGCCAAACGCGAACACGTCGTTCGTGATCTCGAGGTCGTCCGCGAGGAAGTGCAGGTCGAGCCCGACGCCGCCCGTCGACTCGATGACGCCGAAGCGGAACGTCGCGAACTCGATGCGCTTCGCCAAGCCGAGCGAGAAGCGGAAGGCGTCGCGGGTCGTGACGGTGTTCACCTGCTGCACGGCGGGCTCGCCGTCCGCCGGCGGGCTGCGGATGATCTCGGTCTGCTCGTAGTTCGTCAGCCCGCGCGGGTCGTTGACGAGCTCGATGTAGTAGTAGCGGTCCTCGCGCGGCTGCAGGCGCAGCTGCACGTAGGTCTTGAGCGTGTTCGCGAGGAAGTTGTAGTCGGAGCGCAGCTGCACGATGGTCTGCAAGCGCGAGACTCCTCCGACGAGGTCGCCGACGCCCTCCGCGACGCCCTGGACCTCGTCGACGAGCGTCTCGTCGCTCGTCAGCCGCCCGAGCGTGCCCTCCCCGCGCGCCGTCCGCCCCGTCACGTCGCGCACGTCCGCGAGCACGCCCTCGAGCTGCGCCGCCGAGCGCTGCACGCTCTGC
>CAIUAC010001142.1 GCA_903896985.1 uncultured Sandaracinus sp. | reverse complement strand
GGGGCGGGCTGGCTCCCGCGCCCGTCCCGCCCGACTGCTGCGCAGGCACGCCGGGCGGCTCGGGCTGCCCGCCCCTCTGAGCCCTCGCTCGCCGAGCGTGGGGACGCGCCGCCTCGCCGCGCGCTCGCTGACGGCGGCGCGCTCGCTGACGGCGGCGCACTCGCTGATCGCCGCGCCCGGCGTTCGCAGGCACAATGCCGCCCATGCGTTTTCTGCGCCGCGCGTGTCTCCCCTTCGCGACCGTCCTGCTGCTCGCCCTGCTCGCCCCGAGGGGCGCCGCGCACGCGGTCGACCCGCATCGCAGCTTCGAGCGCCTCGTGTCCGGCAACGGGCACGCGGTGGTCAGCTACGACCGCGCGAGCCGACGCGTCGACACCTTCCTCGAGCACCCTTATCGCTTCTTCGCGCCGCGCGGCCCGGCGGCCGACCTCTGCTATTCCGCCGACGAGTCGCGCGACCTCGCCTACGACGCGTACTTCGGCGTGCGCTCGGGCAGCGGCGGCGCGGCGGGCGGTGAGCGCGGGGAGTGGCTGAGCGAGCTCCCGCTCGACGACGCCGCGATGGAGCCCGGCACTGGCATCATCGTCGCGCGTCAGCACGCGGGGGCCGACCGCGCGCTCGAGACGACGACCTACGCGTTCACGCCGATGGGCTACGACGGCCCCGCGCTCGTGCTGCTCCTCGAGCTGACGAACGTCTCGGACGCGCCCATCACGGCGAGCCCGCTCGCGCTCCTCAACTTTCATCTCGGCGACGCCGCCGGGGCACACGAGCCGAGCGCGGACGCCGAGCAGGTCGCCTACGACGCGGCGCGCGGCGTCTACTACGAGTACTCGGACGCGAGCCGCGGGACGATGGCCTATGTGCCGCTGAGCGCGCTCGCGCACGGCACGGTGTCGAGCGGGGACGCGGGCGCGTACCGCTCGCTCGGCGCGCTGCGCGACCTCGACGATGTGCGGAGCACGACCGCCGCGACGAGCGACGTCGCCCCGGGGCTGCAGGGCGCGGGCGGCGTGCTCGCCCCCGGCGCGTCCGCGTGGATGGCGGTCGCCGCCGTGTGGTCGCTCGACGAAGACTCCGGCCCTGACGTCGACGCACTCCGCACCTGGGCGGGCGCGCGCACTCCCGAACAGCTCGTGCAGCGCGAGCGCGACGAGTGGGCGGCGTGGCACGCGACAGGCACGCTCGACGCGTCCCTCCAAGGCGAGGCCGCGACGCTGCGAATGGGCCAAGTGCGCGAGTCGGGCCCGGGATATGGGCAGATCCTCGCGAGCCTGCCGCCGGGCTTCGGGGACCTCAACGCGCAGTGGAACATCGCCTGGGTCCGCGACATGGCCTATGCGACTGCCGCGCTCGCCCGCGCCGGACATCTGCCGGAGGCGCTCGCGGCCTTGCGCTTTCAGCTTCGAGCGCCGCGCGGTGAGCACGAGTCTGCGGTGGGGCGCCCCTATCGACTCTCGGTGACGCGCTACTTCGGCAACGGCGCAGAGGAGAGCGACTGCAACGCGGACGGGCCGAACATCGAATTCGATGGCTTCGGGCTGTTTCTCTGGTCGCTCGGCGAGTACGTGCGCTCGGGCGGTTCGATCGAGGAGGTGCGCCCCTATTGGCCCACGATTCGCGACGAGATAGCCGATGTGCTCGTGTCGCTCGTCGGGCCTGACGGGGTGATCTCCGCGGACTCGTCCATCTGGGAGGTGCACGTCAACGGCCGACAGCGGCACTTCACCTACACCTCGCTCGCCGCGGCGCGGGGCCTCTGTGACGCGGCGATGCTCGCGACCCTGCTCGGCGAGGCCGCCGACGCGACGCGCTACACGATGGCTGGCGCGGGCGTGCGCGACGCGGTCGTCGCCCGACACACCGACGGGCACGGCGTGCTCGCGCAGAGCGGTGAGGACCTCGCGACGGGGCACGGCTACCTCGACGCGGCGGCCGTCGAGGCGCTCAATTGGGGCATCGTCGATCCCGCTGGGCGAGTCGCGCAGGCGACGGTACAGGCGCTCCGAGACAACCTCACGGTCGCGCACGGCCGCGGCCTGATGCGCAACGACGACGGCGGCTGGTACGACTCTCAAGAGTGGGTGTTCGTCGACATGCGCCTCGCCGCGGCGACGCGCGGCACGCCGGGCGCGGCGGCGCTGACGACGTGGATCGACGAGCAAGCGGCCCGCAACGGCGGCAACATCAGCGAGCTCCACGAGGCCGTCACCGCGGACTATCGCGGCTCAGTGCCGATGGTCGGCTTCGGCGCCGGCACGCGCATCCTCGCGGCGCTCGACGTCGCGCCGAACCCCGCGTGCGGCGCGTACGCCGCGGAGCCTCCGCCGCCCGAGGTCGTCGACGGCGGCCCCCCGCTGACGCCCGATGGCGGTCGCGTCGACGCGGGGCGCTCGGACGCGAGCATCCCGACGTGCGTCGGCGCAGCGTGCGGCGGGGGCGACAGCAGCTGCGGCTGCACGGCGCCGGGCGCGTCTCCCCACGGTGCCCCGCTCGGGCTCGCGGGCGCGGGGCTGTTCCTGCTGATCGCGCTCGCGCGGAGGCGGCGCGGAGCCCTGACTTCGAGCGTCGTCGCGCTGCTCGCGCTGCTCACGATGTTCGCGCTCGGCTGCGGCGACGACGACGCGGTCAGCGTCGACGGCGGTACGCGCGACGGGGCGCCCGCGGGGCTGCGCTGTGAGGCCGAGGTCGTCTATCACGCGAGCGGCAGCGCGCCGCGCGTGTTCCTCGCGGGCAGCTTCAACACCTTCTCGTCGAGCGCCGATGAACTGCTCGACGACGGGACTGGCACCTATCGGCGCACGCTGCTCCTCGCGCCGGGGCTCTACCCCTACAAGCTCTACGTCGACGGCGATGGCGGCGAACCGTGGCGCCTCGACCCGGGGAACGCCTATCGAGTCTGGTCCGACGGGGTCGAGAACTCGGGGTTGCGCGTCCCGGATTGTTCGCTCCCCGCGCTCACCGTCGTGTCGGCGGCGGGCGCGCGCGCCGGAGTCGGCGAGGGGCACCTCGACGCCGTGCTGCGCTACGACGCGCGGCACGCCGGCGCGCTCGCCTCGACGAGCGGTGACCTCCGAGTCGGCACGACCTGGCGCCCCCTCACCGCGAGCGAACTCACCCGCACGGCCACCGGCGTCGAGGTGCACGTCAGCGGCCTCGTAGACGGGAAATACACGGCGCGCGTCACCGCGGCCGACGCCCGCGGCGCGGCCAGCGAGAGCGTGCTCCTGCCCGTGTGGATCGAGGCGCAGCGCTTCTCCTGGGACGGCACGCTCCTCTACATGATCATGGCCGACCGCTACCGCAACGGAGACCCGTCGAACGACGGCACCTCCGCTGACGCCAGCCCCGGCGCAGGCTGGGCGGGCGGCGACCTCGAGGGCATCACCGCCGCGCTCGAGGACGGTTCGATCACGGATCTCGGCGCCGGCGCCCTCTGGATCTCACCCTTCAACACCAACCCTGCGAATACCTATCTCGCGGCGGACGACGTGCACCACGTCGCCGGCTATCACGGCTATTGGCCCGTGTCGCCGCGCGACGTCGATCCGCGCCTCGGCGGCCCCGACGCATTGCGGGCGATGGTCGCCGCCGCGCACGCGCGCGGAGTGCGGGTGTTGATGGACTTCGTCGTCAATCATGTGCACGAAGATCATCCGTATTACACCGAGCATCCGGACTGGTTCAGCGCGGGTTGTCTCTGTGGCTCGCCCGGCTGCGACTGGACCGAGCGGCGACTCGACTGCTTGTTCCGCCCGTATATGCCCGACGTCAATTGGCGGGTGCCCGCCGCGCAGGAGCAGCTCCTCGCGGACTCGCTCGCGTGGATGGAGGACTACGACCTCGACGGCTTCCGCGTCGACGCCGTGAAGCACGTGGACTCGTCCGCCGTGACGGACCTCTCCGTGCGCGTGCGCGAGCGCTTCGAGACGGCGGGAACCCCCGTGTTCCTGATGGGCGAGACGGCGATGGGGTGGGACTCGAGCGCAGGCCCGACGGAGGGCGGCAACGTCGGGAACTACGACACGATCAGCCAGTACATCGGCCCGCACGCGCTCGACGGGCAGTTCGATTTTCCCCTGTATTACGCCGGAGCGCTGCAGTTCCTCGGGGATGCGCCCGGACGCGGAATGCAGCACATCGACTACTGGACCCGCGCGAGCCAGTGGCGCTATCCCGCCGGCGCCATCATGACTCCCTATCTCGGCTCGCACGACACCTCACGGTTCTTGTCGCTGCAATCCGATCCTGGGCGCGCCAACAACCAGTGGGACAACTACCCGTCCACGCCGACGACGAGCGAGCCCTACGACCGTATGTACCTCGCGTTCGGCTGGCTGATGTCGCTCCCCGGCGCGCCGCTCCTCTACTACGGGGACGAGCACGGTGAGCCAGGCGGCGCCGACCCCGACAACCGCCGCGTCATGCGCCTCGCCGCTGACTTGACCCCGCTCGAGACGGCGCAGCGCGCTCGCGTGAGCGCCCTCGGCCGCGCGCGCGCCGCGCTCCCGGGGCTACGCAGCCACGCCTATCGCACGCTGCTCGTCACGGACGACCTCTGGGTCGTCGCGCGAGGCGAGGGCGCCGACCTCGTGCTCGTCGCGCTCAACCGCGGCGCGAGCGCGCAGACCATCACCGTGCCCGTGCCGAGCGAGGTCGCGGCGGAGGGGCGCGCGCTCGTCGACGCGCTCGACGGCACCACGACGCTGACCGTGCGCCGCGCCGCGCTGACCATCGCGCTCGGCGGCCGCAGCGTGCGCTACCTGCACTGACGTACGCCCGAAGCGGAGCGCGCTCGCCGAGTTGCGAGTTGCCGGGCGCTGCCCGGCCGCGTTAGCGTGGCGGGCTATGCCTACCCTGCAACGCTCCCTCGCCGTCGCGACCACGCTCCTGCTCGCCCTCACCGCAGGGGCCTGCGGCAGTGAGGGCGGGTCACGCGCGCTCCCCGACGCCGGGACCACAGACCTCGGCTCTGCAGACCTCGGGCCCAGCGACCTCGGCCCCGACGACGCCGCTTCGGCCGAGGATGGCGGCCTCGACGGCGCGGCGAGCACGACGGTCACCGTCTACGACGTACAGGACGTCTCGCGCGCCACCCACGTGTCGGCCGGCACTCTCGTACGCATCGAGTCCGTCCGCGTCACGGCGGTCGACACCTTCGCGGAGGCGGGCATCGGGGGCACGGGCGATGTGTGGATTCAAGAGAGCGCGGCAGGCCTCTTCTCAGGCGTGCAGGTCTTTCAGCCGACCGTCGTACCCTGCGGCGCGGCGACGGCCCTCGCCCACGGAGACGTCGTCACCGTCGACGGCGTCGTCACCGAATTCGCCGTACCGAGCGACACGAGCGGCGACACCGTCACCGAGCTCATCGGCGCCCTCGTCACCTGCGTCACGCCCGCGTCCGCCGCCGGCGCGCTGCCGGTGCCGCACGCCTTGCCCGACTCCACGGAGCTCGCCGTCGCGGTGACCGCGGAGCCCTACGAGGGCACGCCGGTCGTGCTGACGAGCGTCGACGCGCTCGAGCTAGCCGATATGTTCGGCTCCTTCGCGGTCAGCGGCGAGGCGCTCGTCGACGACTCTCTCTATGCGCATCCGGTGTCGCGCCGGGATCGCTTCCTCGAGCTCGCTGGGATAGCGCACTACGCGTTCGGCCGCGTGCGACTGCTGCCGCGCGACGCAGCGGACATCGTGCTCGATGTGCCGCGTCCCCTCGAGGACCTCGCGGGCGCTTGGGCGTGCACCGACGGCGCCGACTCGGATG
>CAIUAC010001141.1 GCA_903896985.1 uncultured Sandaracinus sp. | reverse complement strand
GTCCGGACGCACCTCCACGGCCGCCTGAAACTCCCGAATTCCCTCGTCGATGCCGCCCGACGCGATCAGCACTGCGCCTCGCGCGTCGTGGACGGCGGCCGAGCGCGGCGCGAGCCGCAGCGCGTTGGTCGAGTCGCTGAACGCGCGCTGCGGGTCGCCCTCGCGCACGAGCCGATGCACCGCGCGCAGGTTGAGGGCGGCGCCGACCGCCTCGACGTCGGTCAGCACCTGAAACTGCCCCTCGGCAGGCGAACTGCTGCGGCCGAGATAGGGGTCGAGCAGCGTCGGCGTCCCTTGGCCGACCTCGCCCGGATAGACCGCGACGACGTAGTAGCCGAGGTGCCCGGAGGGATCGGGCGGAGCGCCGTCCCCCGGAAAGGAGAACGCCTCGGCGAGCATCGCGTCGACGCCCTCGGCGCGGAGCGCGGCGACCGCGATCGCGGCGACCTCGAGCGGGTACATCTTCGAGCGAGCGTCGTCGCGCACCATCAGGTCGAACGCGCGGGTCGCGACGCGCGGCGGAGTGTCGCGCGGCTCGGTCAGCGACCATGGCGCAAAGCCATGCTTGCTCGCGCGCGCCCGGATCGCCGCGACGACGCCGCGCGCCTTCTCGACGTTGCCGCTCTTGCCGCGCACCGCGGCGGCCGCGAACGTCTCGAGCGCCTCGTCGTTCTGCAGCAAGGCGAGGAAGTCGCGCGCCTCTCCGCGCGCCTTCTTCACGTAGCCCGCGAGCTCCGAGGGCTCGAGCGGGCGGAGCGGCGCATCGCCTTCGACCGCGTCCGGGGTGCGACGTGCCCACCAAGCCCAGCCTCCCGCCGCGAGCGCGAGCGCGGCGACGACGACGAGCGGGAGCAGCCACTTCGGCTGCTCCTTCACGGCCTGCTTCTTCGGCGCATCCAGCTTCTCGATGCCGTGCACGCGCATGCACTTGGAGCAGCGGGGCTTGGCTTCGGTGGAGTCGAAGCGATGGTCACAGTGAACGCAGAGGTAGCGGGACATACGGCGCAGGGCGTACCGGACCCACCCCTCGCGCGCAAGCTCTCAGCCCGCCGTGCTCGCCGCGATGACCAGCTGGGCAACGAAGTAGAGCGGCACTCCCCACGCGCGGTTCCAGAACGTCTTGGCCACGAAGCGCTCGCGCGCGACGGCCAGATCCGAGCCGTAGAACATCAGCGCGCCCACGAGCCCGACGAGCCCGCCCGCGTGCGCGCTCGCCCCCGCGGCGGTCGCGACCATCGAGCTGATCACGGTCACGTACGCGAGCACCGGCGCGCGCATCCGAGCCTCGACGTGCGGCGAGAGCCAGCGCCAAGCGAGCCCGCTCGAGACGACGACGACCGCGAGCGCCGCGAGCGCGCGGCTGAGGTCGAGGCCGCGTGACGCGAAGGCGAGCGCGAACGCGAGATGCCCGAGCAGGAAGGCGACGAGCCCCCCGAGGAACGCGCGCTTCGACTTGGGGATCAGCAGCACATCGCCGAGCATCGAGAGCGCGAGCCCGGCGAGCACCGCCCGACCGTAGGCCGTCTCGAGCGCCCCGGCGCCGACGCCGGCGACGAGAAAGCCCCCGGACGCGACGGGCTTCGTCGCCCACTTGCCGAGCTGCGAGCCGCGCGCCTCTGCGGCGAGCAGCGCCGCGGTCGCCACCACCGTGACGGCCGCGCCTGTGTAGAAGAGTGGTCCCATCGGGCGCCCAGCATAGCCGCGCCTTGCCCGGAGGCTGCGCAGAATCCAGCCGGGATTGAATTCTGGCCGACGTTCGCGTTACGCTCCGCGCGCTCGGTGGCAGTACGCCGCGAGGGAGGGATTTCCAATGTTTGGTGGGCTCACGCGTACGTTCAAATTCATGGGCGAGGTGCTCGGTATGGTGAAGACCAACCCGCGCCTGCTCACACCGCTCGTGATCAACCTGGCCGTCGCGGTACCGGTCAACATCTTCGTCTCGGTCGTCTACGGACTGCTGAGCGACAAGATGGGCTTCCTCGCGGCGATCTTCCTGCCCATCGGCCTGACGGTCCTCTACTTCATCGACTACTTCTGCAACGGGCTCGCCTGCTCGCTCATCTACGATCAGGTGACGACCGGCGACGCGCAGCTCGGCGCGGCGGCCAAGCGCACGGCGAAGGCGATCCCCGGCATCGTCGTCTTCGCGACGATCTCGGGCCTGCTCGATATGCTGACGAGCTACGCGCAGGAGCGGAGCGACATCCTCGGTCGCATCCTGCTCGGGATCATCCGCTCGGTCTGGACGACCGCGACCTACGTTGTGATGCCGTCGATGGTCATCGAGGGGCTCGGCTTCTTCGCGGCGTTCAAGCGCTCGAAGGACCTGATGCTGAACGACCCGACGCAGGTCGGCGTCGGCTACGTCGCCATCGGCTTCATCACCTC
>CAIUAC010001140.1 GCA_903896985.1 uncultured Sandaracinus sp. | reverse complement strand
ATCGGCTCCGACTCGCAGCTCGTCGCGCCGGTCACCGTCGGCCGCGGCGCGTACGTCGCGACGGGCACGACCGTGACGAAGGACGTGCCCGACGACGCCCTCGCGATCAGCCGCACGAAGCAAGAGAACAAGCTCGGCTACGCGTCCCGGCTGCGCACGACGATGAAGGCGAAGAAGGACGCGGCGCTCGCCGCGAAGGCCGCCGCGGCGGCGAAGCCCGACGGCGAGTGAGCGGCGCGCGCGCAGAGCGGCGCAGACCATCGCGGCGCAGACCATCGCGGCGCGGCGCGGCGCGCCACGAGGTGTGCGCGCGAGGGCTCGCACGGGGCCGATGCGGCGGCAGAACGTGCCGCGACGGCGCCGCGCGGCTCGGTGCAGCCGAGGCATTTCGACGTGTTATCCTGACGCCGTGCTGAGACTTCTGGCTGGCCTCGAGACCTCCACGACAGACACCAACGCGCCAAGCCGAGCGAGCGCTCGGGCTCGGAGCCGCCCCCGGGGCAAGGCGGCGGCGCTGTGCCTGGTCGCCGCGCTCACGGCGGGCTGCGGCAACGCGCGCTCTGCTGACCCGCCCCGCGAACACGCCGCGGCCCACACCCGGACGCCGAGCGCTCCGCCGACCGGGAGCGCGAGCGCGCCCACGACGCCCGCCCCCGCGGGCGACACCTGGGATGCGCAGGGCATCACCATCGAGCGACTGCCAGACGGCTCGATCCGCATGCGCGGACAAGACCGCTGGGGCGTGCAACTCGACACCACGTACGCCGACGCGACGTACTTCGCGAACGCGGTGCCCGTGCTCGCGCGCTCCTTGACGGAGGCGCAAGCGCGCGCCCTGACCGAGGCCGTGCCGAGCATCCGCGGCGCGGCCGCCGCAGGCAGCGCCGCGCCCTGAGACGACTGAGGGCGGGCCACGCGGCCGTCCTCCGGGCGCTCGGGGCGTACGCGCTCTGCGCCGCGACCGAGGTCGACGTGATCGCGGCGAAGGTCATCGGCTGCCGCAACCGCAACTGCGCGCCTGGGTCTGCCGTCGGATTCGTCGTCCGCGGCGACCCGCGGGGGTGCGCCGTCGCGGGAGTCGCGCGCAGGACGACGCGGTTGCGCGCAGGACGACGCGGCAGTCGCGCGCAGGACGACGCGGTTGCGCACCCCCCGTTGACCCGCGCCACCTCCTCGTGCAAAAAACACGTCGTGCTTGTCGATCCTGTGAGCCAGCTAACGAGCGACGGTGAGCCCTGCGAACGCGCCGTGCTGCGTGAGCGAGCGCTCTGGCAGGCCGCAGTCGACTGCCTTCCCGGCGTCTTCTACCTGATCTCGCGCGACGGTCGGTTCGTACGCTGGAACCAAAACCTCGAGGGCGTCACAGGCTACTCAGCGGCTGAGGTCGCAGCGCTCCGACCGGCCGCGTTCTTCCGCGACGCGGACCAAGAGGCCGCCGCAGCGGCCATCGAGACGACCTTCACGACCGGAAGCTCGACGCTCGAGTGCGACGTCCTCACGAAGGACGGCACCGCGCTCCCATACATCTTCAGCGGACGTCTCGTGGAGATCGACGGCGAGGTCTGCCTCGCCGGTATGGGCCTCGACCTCTCCGAGCGGAAGCGCGCGACCGCGACGCTGCGAGAGCGCGAAGGGCTGCTGGAGAAGGCGGTCGAGCAGAGCCCGATCGCGATCGCGATCGTCGGGCTCGACGGCACGATCGAGTACTTCAACCAACAGGCGATCGACCTGTTCGGCTACCTGCCCGCGGACATCCCGACGATGGAGCATTGGTGGGTCCTCGCCTATCCCGACGAGACCTATCGCGCGGAGACGCTCGCGCGGTGGATGGAGCTCGTCGGCAAGGCGATCACGCTCGGCACGGAGATTGAGCGCGGCGACTACCGCGTCACCTGCAGGGGCGGCGTGATGAAGACGGTCGTGATCTTCGGCGCCGTCGTCGGGGGCAAGGCGTTCGTGATGTTCGAGGACATCACGGAGCGCGAGCGCGCCGCCGACGAGGCGCTCCGCGAGCGCGAGAACAGCCTCGCCGCGATCGCGGAGAACGCGAGCGACGGGATCGTGATCACGACGCCCAACGGCTCGCATCACTACGTCAACAGGAAAGCCGCAGAGCTCACCGGCTACAGCGTCGGCGAGCTGCTCGAGACGACGGTGTCGAAGCTGCTCCACCCAGACGATCTGCCGATCATCGCGCAGCGGCAGGCGGCGCGCGACGCGGGGCAGCCGACGCCCGAGCGGATCGAGCTCCGGCTGCGCACCAAGGCGGGAGCGACCGTCCCCGTCGAGGTCTCGAGCACGCCGACGACGTGGCACGGTGCGGCGGCGAACCTGGTCGTCGTGCGCGACGTCACCGAGCGCAGGCGGGCCGAGGAGGAGCGCGCGCGCCTGCAAAACCAGCTCGCGCAGGCGCAGAAGCTCGAGGCCATCGGGACCCTCGCGGGCGGCGTCGCGCACGACTTCAACAACATCCTCGCGGGCCTCCTCGGGGGGCTCTCGCTGCTCGATCTCGAGCTCGACGAGGCGGGCACGCCGCGCCCCGAGCTGCAGGAGATGATGGCGCTCGTCACCCGCGGCGCAGAGCTCGCGCGGCAGCTGCTCGGCTTCGCCCGACGCGGCAAGTACGACGTCCGCCCGCTCGAGCTCACGCCCGTGATCCAGAAGACGGCGACGCTCTTCGGGCGTACGCGCAAGGACCTCACGCTCCATCTCGACCTCGCGCACGACCTGCACTCCGTGCTGATGGACCACGCGCAGCTCGAGCAGGTGCTGCTGAATCTCTTCCTCAACGCGGGCCAGGCGATGCCCGAGGGCGGCACGCTCGCGGTGTGCGCGAGGAACGTCGAGCTCTCGAGCAGCGACACGAAGGAGCACGGCGCTGCGCCTGGCCGCTTCCTCAAGGTCATCGTCGCAGACACGGGCATCGGGATGAGCGAGGCGACGCAAGCCCGAATCTTCGAGCCCTTCTTCACGACCAAGGCGCCGGGGCAAGGCACCGGCCTCGGGCTCGCGTCGGCGTACGGCATCATCAAGAGCCACGGCGGCTTCATCACGGTCGACAGCGCGCTCGGCGAGGGCACGTCCTTCACGCTGTGGCTGCCGGCGACCGAGCGACCGAGCCACGACGAAAAGGGGGACGCGCCGACGGTGCAGCGGGGCTCGGCGACCATCCTGATCGTCGACGACGAGGCGCACGTCGCCGCGGTCTGCGCGCGCATGCTGCGGCGGGTCGGCTACACCGTCCT
>CAIUAC010001139.1 GCA_903896985.1 uncultured Sandaracinus sp. | reverse complement strand
CGTTCTGATCGATGAGTCCGTCGCCGTTGTCGTCGTCGAGGTTGGCGACCATCGGCGCCATCATCACCTGCGCGTGCGTGGGGAAGACCTCCGCGTCGCCGGTCCAGTGCCACTTCTCGTTCAGCTCGAGCGGGCCGACGGGCGGGCGGTACTCGCACATCGTGCCGGTCGCGCGGGGCAGGCAGCGGAGCGCCGTCGGCTCGCAGTAGAGGCCGTCCGCGCAGTCGCGCGTCGACGCGCACGCGGGGCCCGGCGTGGTGCACGCGCCGAGGTAGCAGAGGTCGCCGGTCGCGCAGCAGACGGTGTCGGCGCCGGCGCCGCAGGAGGCGCGCGTGGCGCCGCAGTCGAGCACGCAGCGGTCGGCCTCGCAGCGCGAGTCGGCCCCGCAGCACGCGCCGCCGCAGAGGTCGGCCGCTGCGCAGCACGCGCCCGCGCCGCAGACCAAGCCCTCGCCGCAGCAGAGCGCGCCGCAGGTGCGCACGGGCGGGCAGGTGCTCGCGTCGTCGCCGCCGGTGCCTCCGTCGCCGCCGCCGTCGGACGTCACGACCGGCGTGCAGCGGTGATCGACGCAGACGTCCGTGCCGCCGCAGTCCGTCGTCGCCGAGCAGGCGCCCGGGACGACGGGGCTCGTGCCGCCGCCGCAGCCCGCGAGAAGCGCGGAGACCACGAGAAAAAAGGAAGAACAGACGATCGCGGAGTGGGCGTGGACCGGGCGTGGGCGCATCGCGCGACGATACCTTGGACGCTGCCGCGCGTGCACGCGCGACCGACGCGGTAGGGCATGGCAAGACTCTCGCCACGATGACCTCGCCTCGCTCGCTCGCGTCCACTCGCTCGAGGAGCGCTGCCCCGCGCGTTCGCGTGCTCCGCGCGTTCGCGCTCTGCGCGCTGCTCGTGCTGCCGTCCCTCGCGGGGTGTCACTGCGGGGCGCCGAAGACCGACGAGCAGCGGCTCAAGGAGCGCATCGACACGACCTCGGTGCACCTCTACGTGGCGCTGAAGATCGCGCTGTCGAAGAGCGGCGCTTCGCCCGAGGTGATGGCGACGCGCGCGAAGCTGCTCGCGCTGATCTCGGCGAGCGCGGCGCTCTACGTGCACGCCACGGGCGCGGGCGCGCCGCCGACGCCGACGCCGACGCCGACCACCGTACCGCCGACGCCGACGCCGACCACCGTGCCACCGACCCCCGCACCGCCGACGCGCGACGACGCGGCGAGCGCGCTGCGCACCGCGGCGGACCTGACGCGCGACGTCGCGACGATCGCCGTCGCGCTCTACCAGCTTCGCGCGGAGGGCGCGGCGATCGTGCGCGGCGAGCGCGAGGACGAGCTGCCGCCGGTGCTGCCCGGCCTGTTCGCGGCGGGCGACGCCTCGCCGGAGCTGATCGCGCGCCTCGACGCGAACGGCGAGCACGCGGTGCTGCTCTTCGCGTTCTTCGTGCTCAAGACGCACCCGAAGAGCCCGGTGCCGATCCCCGACGAGCTCGTGCTCTACGAGGCCTCGCGCACCGACGCGGCGACGCTGCGCTTCGTCGGGCTGCGGCCCATCGCGCGGGCGGTGAAGGCGTGGATCTTCGGGAACGCGTCGCTCTGCGATCTCGCGGCGGGCGAGGCGGCGGGCATCCCCGCGTCAGGTGACGCGGCCTGGCGCGCGGCGCTGCGCGACGACCTCCGCGTGCTCGGCGCGCCCGACGCGCCCGACGATGCGGAGCTCACGAAGGTGCACGCCGCCGCGCGCGGGCTCGCGCACGGGGAGGCGGCCGTCTGCTACCTCGACCGCGACGAGCCGGCGAAGGCCGACGCCGAGCTCGAGGCGCTCGCCGATGCCGCAGAAGAAGCCGGGCTCCCCCGCGAGGACGTCGCGCCCATCCGCGCGTACCTCGCCTGGCGGCACGACGACCTGCCCGCCGCCAAGCGGCACCTCCTGCTCGCTCGCACGAGCCCGCGCCTCGACGCGCGCGACCGCGCCGCGATCGACGAGCTGCTCACCTACCTCGACGCGCGCGACCCGCGCTTCGGCGCGCACTTCGACCGCGTGTATTTCACGGTGTTCGCGGCGCGCATCTTCCTCGACGCGCTCGAGCGCGCGCACCTCGTCGATCAGCTCTCGGGCACGCCGCTCTATCGGCAGACCCGCGCCTTCGTGACCTCTGCGGGTCGCGTGCTCGGCGCGAGCCAGCAGGCGCTGCCGACCGCCGACTCGCTCGAGAAGGGCGCGGGCACGCTCTTCGAGCGCTTGCATCACAAGAAGACCGAGCGGCGCCCGCGTTGACCTTTCGAGCGGGCTCGGGCACCGTTCCACGCGCGTTTCGGTGTCGCAGGACACCGTCTCGCGCGCCGCAGCCCGCACCCCGGCAGGAGTCCCGAATGACGCGCTTTCTCTCGCTTACGTCCTCGGCGGTCGGTGTCGCAGCGCTCCTCGCGCTCGCCGGCTGCGCGAGCACCGGCCTGTCGACCGGCTTCGACCTCGGGCCCGCGGAGCCCGTCGACGGCTCGGTCCCCGACGCCTCGCCGTCCGATCTGGGCCCGTATCCCTACGACGGTGGCCCCATCTACGTGGACGGCGGCCCGTATCCGACCGACGGCGGCCCGATCTACGTGGACAGCGGCCCGTACCCGATCGACGGCTGGGTCTACTCGGACGGTGGCCCGTATCCGACCGATGGCGGCCCGTACCCCTACGACGGCGGCCCGTACCCCTACGACGGCGGCCCGTACCCCTACGACGGCGGCCCGTACCCCTACGACGGCGGCCCGTACCCCTACGACGGCGGCCCGTACCCCTACGACG
>CAIUAC010001138.1 GCA_903896985.1 uncultured Sandaracinus sp. | reverse complement strand
CTCGTCGCGCTCACACGATCACGAAGTCGCTGGCGTCGAGGGCTTCCTGCGCGACGACCGAGCGAGTCTCCTCCTCGCGCTTGGTCGCGAGCTCGTAGAGCTCCCCGAGCAGCGTCGGATGCTCCTTGATCGCCGCGTGAAACTGCTCGCGCTTCAGCTCGAGCGCGATCGTCGCGTGCTCCGCCGTCACGTCCGCCGTCGCGGGGCGCCGCAGCACGAGCGAGATCTCGCCGACGACATCCCCTGGCCCGAGGTGCGCGAGCACGATCGTGTCGCCGTCCGCGTCCTCGCTCGACACGCGCACCGTGCCGCTCGCGATCAAGAACAGCCCCTCCGCCTCGGTGCCCGCCTCGACGAGGCGCTCCCCCGCGGCGAACGTGCGCGTCTCGAAGCGCCCCATCAGGTCAGCGCGCTCCGACGGCGCGACCGCGCGCAAGATCGCGCTGTGCCGGAGCAGGTTCCCGATCATGCGCCCGCGGCAGAATGACGCGAGCTCCGCGCCGAGCACCGGCTCGCTCTTGGCGATCTGCTCGAGGACATCGCGCGCCGCGACGAGCAGCGTGACCTCCTCGATCGCGTTGATCCGCGCCGCGCGCGGCGAGTCCGAGACGAGCGCCATCTCGCCGAAGATCGCGCCCGGCCCGAGGAGCGCCAGCGTCGTCTCGCTGCCGTCGTCGCCCTGCCGCAGCGCGCGGAGCGCACCGCGCACGACGATGAACGCCTCGCGCCCCTCGTCCCCTTGGCGCAGCACATCGCACTCCGCCGCGAAGTCGCGCACCGTGAGCGCCGTCAGCATCCGCTCGAGCACCGCGGGCGCGAGCGCGCCGACGAGCGGCAGCTTCGGCAGCAGCGTGTCGGCCGCGACCGGATCGTCCTGCGCGAGCAGCTGCGCGAGCGCGACCTCCGCGCGATCACCGAGCGCCTCGCCCTTCAGCTTCGCCAGCGCGCGCGAGACGCCCGGCGAGGCCGGCAGCGGCGGCGGCGCCTGCGACACATCGCTGACGCGCGCGCTCCCCTTGCCGAACGCCTTGGCGATCGCGGCGAAGTGCGCCTGCGCCTTCTCGCCGCAGTCCTCGATCGCGCGCGCCGCGACCACCGCCGAGGCGAGATCCCCGCGCCTGACGAACGCGTCGACGAGCCGCCCGGCGACCTCGGCCGCGACGATGCCGCGGTGCTCCTTCGCGAGCACCCGCACCGTCAGCAAGGCCGCGCCGACCTGGAACGACGCGTCCTCCAGCACGGAGATCGCGAGGCGCAGCGCCCCGTCCCGATCTCCCGCGATGAAACGGCCGTAGGCTTGATCGAGCGCGGTGTGGGCGACGTCGCCCGCGGAGTCGGAGCTCATGACGCGGGCGAGGTTACCACGGGCGAGGCGAGCGTCAGCGCACGCCGATGATGTTCGCGCCGACCGCCGTGAACGGCAGCCCCGCGGACCAGCCATCGGCCATGCGGCGATCGCCCGCGCAGTCGTGGCCCGGGATCATCGTGCCGTCGCCGTCGACGCACGCGCTCACGACCGCCTGGCAGCCCGAGACGCCCGTGTTGTCGATGATGTAGTACTCGAGGCCGTCGCCATCGAGATCGACGTCGGGCTGCGCTGGCCCGATCCGGATGCCGAAGACGTTCGCGCCGCCGAGCAGGACATCGCCGAGGTTCGTCGCCGAGACGGTGTCGTCGCAGGCCGGCGCCGGCGTGCCGCCGCCGATCATGTCGAGGAAGTTCGGCAGCCCCGCGAGCGTCGTCACCGGGACCGCGCCGCAGAGCAGGCCCGTCGTGATGCCCGTGACGTCGCCCGCGGCCGCCGTGACGACGCCGTTGAGGCGCGCGCGGCGGAGGTCGAGCGGGAAGAGCCCAGCGATGGGCAGCGTGACGTCCTCGGGCCCGCCCGAGATGCGACCGCTGACGATCGACGACCCGACCGAGGTGACCGGGTCGCCGGTCAGCGCGTCGACGGCCGCCGCGTCCGCGTAGAGGTTGGCGGAGCCCGAGAAGTTGTTCGTCGCGATCATG
>CAIUAC010001137.1 GCA_903896985.1 uncultured Sandaracinus sp. | reverse complement strand
GCTGCTCCCGCTGCTGCTCGTGACCGCCGGGCTGATCGCGCTCTTCGTCGCGCGCATGGAGCCGCTCTTTCAGCGCGTGCAGCAGAGGCTCGATGTCCTCAACGGCGTCCTGCAGGAGAACGTCGCGGGCGCGCGCTTGGTCAAGGCGCTCGTCCGCGCGGACTACGAGGGGGAGCGCTTCGGCCGCGCCAACACCGAGATGACGCAGCGCTCGGTCGCGGTGCTGCGCTTGATGTCGGTGATGACGCCTGTGTTGACGATGTGCATCAACGTCGGCGTCGTCCTCGTCATCTGGGTCGGCGGCGCGCAGTCGATCCGCGGTGAGCTCTCGCTCGGGCAGGTCGTCGCGTTCACGAACTACCTGTTCACGACCATGACGCCGCTGCTGATGATGACGATGCTCTCGAACACCTGGGCGTCGGGGCTCGCGTCGCTCGGCCGCATGGAGTCGATCCTCGACGCGGTCCCCGACGTGCGGGACGCGCCTGACGCGGTGAGCGTGCAGGCGAGTGATTCGGCCGAGGTGAGCTTCGAGGACGTCTCGTTCTCCTACGGCGGCGAAGGGACCGACGCGGCCCTGCGCGAGATCACGCTGCACGCCGCGCCAGGCCAGACGATCGCGCTCCTCGGCTCGACGGGCGCGGGCAAGTCGACGCTCGTCAGCTTGATCCCGCGCTTCTACGACGTGACCTCGGGGCGCGTCCGCGCGTTCGGTCGCGACGTGCGCGCGCTGACGCAGGACTCGCTCGTCTCGAACGTCGGCTACGTCCCGCAGGAGACCGTGCTGTTCTCGGGGACGGTGCGCGACAACCTCCGCTACGGGCGGCCCGACGCGAGCGAGGAGGACGTCGTCCGCGCCGCCCGCGCCGCGCAGGCGCACGACTTCATCACGGCGCTGCCGGACGGCTACGACAGCCGCGTCGAGCAGCGCGGGGCGAATTTCTCCGGCGGGCAGAGGCAGCGCCTCGCGATCGCGCGCGCGCTCCTGCTCGCGCCGAAGCTGCTCATCCTCGACGACAGCACGAGCGCCGTCGACGTCGAGACCGAGACGAAGCTCCAAGCCGCGCTCGCCGCCGACGAGGGCGGGCGCACGACGTTCCTCGTCGCGCAGCGGATCAGCACGGTCCTCGACGCCGACACCATCGTCGTCCTCGAGAAGGGGCGCGTCGTCGCCACGGGCACGCACCGCGAGCTGATGGCGACCTCCGTCGTCTACCGCGAGATCTACGACTCGCAGCTCGGACGCGGGCTGGCGGCGGACGAGGCGGTGGCGGATGAGCCGGCGCCGGATGCCTCGACTGCGGACACGGAGCCCGCCTCGTGAGCAGCGCACCGCGCAGCGCAGGCGAGGGGGCCGCGGGACTTCGCAGCGCGTTGGCCCCGGGCATACGAGGCTTCGGCAACGTCGCCCGCGCCAAGGACGGACGCGGCACGCTCGCGCGCCTCGCGACGTACTTCGACGGCGCCCGCGCCGGGCTCGCGTTCGTCGCCGGCTGCATCGTCGTCTACACGCTGCTCGGGCTCATCGGGCCGTACCTGATGGGCACGGCGCTCGACGACTTCATCGCCGCGCACGACGCCACGGGGCTCGCGCGCACCGCGCTCCTGATGCTCGCGGTCTTTCTCGCGGCCAACCTCGTGCAGGCGGCGTCGGGCTGGGTGATGGCGGGGCTCTCGCAGCGCGCGCTCCGGCGGCTGCGGCACGAGCTCTTCTCGCATCTGCAGACGCTGCCGATGGACTACTTCGAGCGGAACGCGTCGGGCGAGCTGATGAGCCGCCTGACCAACGACCTCGACGCGGTCAACGACGCCGTCGCGCAGAACGTCACCTCGCTGCTCGCGAGCGTGCTCTCGATGCTCGGGATCCTCGTCGCGATGTTCGTCCTCGACCGCTGGCTCGCGCTCGCGTCGCTCCTCGTCGTGCCGCTGATGTTCGGCTTCACGCGCTTCGTCGCGGTCTTCACGCGCAAGGGCTTCAAGGAGCTGCAGCGCGACCTCGGGCGGCTCAACGGCGTGATGGAGGAGGCGATCGGCGGCCAGAAGACGGTCACCGTGTTCCGCCGCAATCAGTCGGTGATCGAGGCGTTTCGCGCGGAGAACGAGCGGGTCTATCGCGCGGGCGTCTACGCGAACACCTACGCGCTCTTGCTGATGCCGCTGACCGCGGTGCTCGGGAATCTCTTCGTGATCGTGCTCGCGGGGCTCGGCGGCTGGCTCGCGCTCGAGGGGCTCGTCACGGTGGGCGTCATCGCGACGTTCATCAACTACGGCCAGAACTTCGTCGGCCCGC
>CAIUAC010001136.1 GCA_903896985.1 uncultured Sandaracinus sp. | reverse complement strand
TGCAGCGTCGCGCCGAGCAGGTACACGTCCGTGCGCGGAGAGATCTGCGCGCCCGCCGCCGTCGCGAGCTCAGGCGCCATGTAGTCCACCGTGCCGGAGACCTCGCGGATCTCTCTCGCGCCGGGCAGCCACGCGGGCGCCGTCGGGCCGTGCCCCGCGGCGAGCCCCCAATCGAGCACGCAGACCTCACCGGAGTCGCCGAGCATCACGTTGTCGGGCTTGAGGTCGAGGTGCAGCACACCGCGGCGGTGCGCGTAGCCGATCGCGTTGCACACCGCGATCGCGACGCGGAGGTGAAACGCGAGCGGGTCGGCGCGGTCGGCCGCGGGCAAGAGCGCCGGGTCACGCAGCGCCGCGCTCCAGCTCGTGCCGCCGATGCGCTTCATCACGACGGCGGGCAGCCCGTCGAGCTCCACGAGCGCGTGCACCGGCACGACGTTCGGGTGCTCGAGGTTCCCGCCGACCCACGCCTCCTTCAGCAGGTTCGCGAGCGCGCCTGCCGCGCCCTCGGCGACGCGCTTGACCGCGACCTCCCGGCGCACCGAGGCCTGCCGGGCTTGGTGCACGACGCCCATCCCGCCGCGACCGAGGAGCGCGCCGACCTCGAGCGGCTCCCGCGCGAGCAGCGCAGAGGTGCCCGCCTCGAGCCGCAGCCCGCCGGCGGATTGCGTCATCCCCGACGTCAGCGCGCGATCCGAGGCCGCGAGGCTCTGACTCCCGGCGAGCTCGAGGCGCGCGACCGTCGCGGGAGAAACCGTGTCGCGGAATACCTTCGTGGGGAATTTGGAGTCCGTCATCAGGGCGCATCTTCGCCGCTCGGCGAGCAGCGGGCCAAGCATACGGGGTCGGCTCCGGCGCGCCTATCGCTCGCTGAGGCAGGCGGCGCGCGCGGCTCATTCCAGCGCGCACGCGCTCGGCGGGCTGCTAGCCTCGCCGCGATGACCGTGTGCCGCAGCTGTGGGGCGACGCACCCGGAGGGGACGCTCCGCTGCCCGCGCACCCGCGAGTCCGTCGACTTCGGGCCGTGCGGCTCGCGGGTCGATCGCTACCAGGTCGAGACCCTGCTCGGCAGCGGCGGCTTCGGCGGCGTGTACGTCGCGCTGCACACGAACCTCGGGCAGCGCGTCGCGCTGAAGCTGCTCAAGCCGCGCGCAGAGGTCGACCCCGACATCGCGGAGCGCTTCCTGCGCGAGGCGCGCGCGGCCGCGGCGATCAGCAGCCCGCACGTCGTGCGCGTCTCGGACTTCGGCGAGACGGCGAGCGGCGAGGCGTTCCTCGTGATGGAGCTGCTCGCGGGGCGGGACCTCGACGCGGTGCTGCGCGCGTCGGGCCCGCTGAGCGAGCCGCAGGCGGTCGCGCTGATGCTCGAGGTGCTCGCGGGGCTCGCGGCGGCGCATCGCGCGGGCGTCGTGCACCGCGACCTGAAGCCAGCGAACATCTTCCTGGCGCAAGACGCGGGGAGACAGCTCGCGAAGCTCGTCGACTTCGGCATCAGCCACGCGCGGCTGCGCCCGGAGGACCGCACGCTGACCGCCGCCGGGATGATCCTCGGCACGCCCGCGTACATGGCGCCCGAGCAGCTCCAGGGGCTGCCCGTCGACGTGCGCGTCGACGTCTACTCGGCGGGCGTCGTGCTCTACCAGATGCTGTCGGGGAGCCTCCCGCACGAGGCCGAGACCTTCGAGCGGCTGGTGGTGCTCCTCTGCACCGAAGACCCGCGCCCGATTCGCTTCGCGGCGCCGCAGCTGACGCAGGCGCTGGGGGAGGTCGTCGATCGCGCCGTCGCCCGGCAGCCGAGCGCGCGCTTTGCGTCGGTCGAGGCGTTCGCCGAGGCGCTGCGGGCGGCGACGGGCGCGCACGCTGGCGCTACACCGCTCGCGGTGGCGCCGGCCAGCGGCTTTGGACCGACGGCGCTCTTTCAGACGCCCGCGGGGTTTCACGCGGCGAGCACCCCCGGCGGCGCGACGCGGCAGGACCCGAGCCTCGTCGGCGGCGCGACGCGACAGGACCCGAGCCTCGTCGGCTCGGCGCGCCCGGAGCCCCGCGCGCTCGAGCGGGAGCGGCCGCGGAGCTCGCCCGTGTGGCCGCTGCTGCTCGTCGGTGGCGTGGGCGCGGCGGGACTCAGCATCGTCGCGCTCGCGCTCATCGCCGCGTTCGCGCTTCGGGGCGAGTCGCCATCGTCCGGCGAGGCGCCGGCCGCAGCGGCGGCGACGCTGGTCGTCGAGCGTGCGGTCGGCGTGAGCCCCCCGCCGCTGGCCGACGCACCGCTGCCCGTCGCCCCGCGCCCCGTCGCGTTGCCGCTGCTCGTGCAGAGGGCAACGGGCGCCGCGGTGCATTGGGCAGAGCCGCAGACGCTCGGCGAGGGCATCGACACGGCGAAGGTGCGTGCGCTCCTCGCGCAGATCGCGCCAGCCTGCGACGAGTGCCGCCTGCCCGGTCGCGCAGCGCAGGTGCGAGTGCAGGTGATGTTGCATCCGAACGGCGCGGCCAGCCGAGTCCAGGCGAGCCAAGCCGAACAGAGTGACGTCGAGGCGAGCGCCTGCGTCGCCAACCGCTTCCGCGAGGCGGCCGGAGACAGCCGCCTCAGCACGACCTCCAGCATCATCACGCTCGGCGCCGTGCTCGATCCCCGCTAGCGGCGCTGTTCGTGGTCGCGGTCTGCCGCTCAGCCCTCGACGCGCGCGGGGGCCGGCGCGGCGCTCGGCTCCGCCGCGTAGAGGCGCGTCCCCGCCGACACGCGCACGCGCCGACCGCGCCAGCGGACGTGCTTGTGGAACGGCGTCACGCACCACGTCCCGAGCACGATGACGTCGCGCACGAGCACGAGCGGCAGCGTCGCGAGGCCGCGCGGCCCGCGCATCAGCAGGGTCGTCGCTGCGTCCCGGACGAGCATCAGCGCGACGGCCCACCAGAGCGGCCACGCGCCGAGCGTCCCGGTCGCGAGCGCCACCGCGGCGACGACGAGCGGGCTCGCGAGCGGCTCGAGGAAGAACGCCGCCGGCGCGAGGCGAATGCGGATCATCCCCCAGCGGAGCATGCGGTCCGAGAACGTGCGCACCGTCGCCGCCCGCACGATGTTGCGCACCGGCGTGCGCGCGAGGCGCACGGCGTAGCCCGCCTCGAGGTACATCCGGCCGATGACGTAGTCCTCGGCGAGCACCTCCGCGACGCTCTCGAGCCCACCGAGGCGCGCGAGCTCC
>CAIUAC010001135.1 GCA_903896985.1 uncultured Sandaracinus sp. | reverse complement strand
TCATCGTCGCCGCGGTGTCGGGCGCGACGGCAGCATTTCTGGCGCGGCGTGTGCTGTTTACGCCGCGAGAGCAGCTGCGCACGGACTTGGCGCAACTCCCACGCTCACGCGCGAAGCCAGCCGCGCCGCGCTGACTCCCACGCTCGCGCAGACTCCCACACTCGCCGCGCAGACTCCGCGACTCAGCCCGCGCGACGCCGCCGAATGACCAGCACGGCAAGCCCCGCGAAGAGGCCGAAGAGCGCGCCATTTCCGCTGTGCGCGCCGGCCGCGCGACAGCCGCAGTCGCCGGACACGGCGACGACGTGCCTCAGCCCCGCGTCGTCCGTCGCGACCATCGCGTCGTCGATCGGCCCGCCGTCGCGCATCGGCGGCACGCCCGAGTCGACGCCCGGCAGCACCTCGATCACGCCCTCGATGTTCTCGTCCGCGGGGCCGCCCTGCCCCGGGTCGCTGAACCACACGGCGCCGTCCTCCACGAGGCCGAAGTGCTCGTGATAGAGGCCGGGCGCGGTGTCCGGCGGCACGGACCAGGTCCACGAGAACCTGTGGCTGCCGCCGGGCGCGACGGTCAGCCCGGGAGTCAGCCCCGCGGGGCGATTCGGCGCGAGCCAGTCGCCGCCCGCGAACGGGTCGGCGTGATCGCGCGGCACCGTCGTCGCGAGGCGCGTGTGATCGTCCCACGTCGCCGTGCCGCTGTTGCGCAGCTCGATCCACGCGGTCGCCGCCTCGCCCGCGCGGATCTGCACGGTGCCCGCGCTCGAGAGCGGGAACGACTGCGTCACGTACGCCGCGCCGTAGAACGGGGTCGGCGTCGCGCCGCCCGAGGCGAACGCGCGCAGGTCCGCGAGCGTGCCATTCCAGCGGTTGCGATCGACGTCGGCGCCCGACTCGATGCCGGGCACGACGCCCCCGACGCAGCCTGAGCAGGTGCCGTCCGAATATTGCCAGAACTGCCAGTCACTCCAGCCGGTCGGCACCGTCACGCAGCCGGAGGTGTAGCCCGAGACCCAGAGCGCGTTGCCGGGGAAGGACGCCGTGCCGCCGAGGTAGCTGCCGCCGTCCCAGAACCACGCGCCCGTGTAGATCATGGGCGTCTTGCCGGTCGACGCCTCGACGCGCGCGAGCAGGTCCGTGAGGATCGAGTTGCTCTCATCGGGCGTCACGCAGCCCACGCCGCCGACCGCGCAGGTGTGGCCCGGCGTCGAGAACGGGCACATGCACTCGACGTCGATGGTGACGGGCAGGTCCCCGTCGCCGAGCACGCCGACCGCGTCCGCGATCGCCGCCGCTTGGGTCGCCGCGCTGACCGTCGGCCGGAAGTAGAGGTACGCGCCGCGGATCATCCCGGCGGCCTGAATTCCGGGCCAATTCGCGGCAAAATTCGGATCGGTGTAGGTCCCGTCGCCGAGGCGCGCGATGGCGAACTCGCGCCCCGAGGCGTGCACGGCGGCCCAGTCGATGGCCCCTTGGAACGACGCGACGTCGAGGCCCTCGACGACGGTCGTGTGGCACATCGTCAGCTCCTCGGCCGTCGCGCCGAAGGTGAGCTCATCTTGGGCGCAGGACGCGGTCGTCAGCGCGAGGAGGATGAGCCCGAGCGAGGTCGTCTTCATGGGCCGGACCCTATCGCGTTGCCGCCCTCACGGGGAGAGTGGATTCGCGCGTCAGGGGCTGGCGACGGGGACGCCGAGCGCGTCGAACATGAACGACCAGGCGTCGGTGGACTCGTCGATCTGCTCGCTCAGCGCCGTGCCGATGCCGTGCCCGCTCGTGCTGCTCGTGCGCAGCAAGATGGGCGTGCCCGCCGTGTTCGCGGCTTGGAGGCGCGCCGTCATCTTGCGCGAGTGCCAGGGCTCGACGCGCGGGTCGTTCGCGCCCGTGAGAAACAGCGTCGCCGGGTACGCCGTCGCCGCGACGTGGTGATACGGCGAGTACGCGTAGAGCGCGGCGAACTGCGCGGGGTCCTGCACGGTGCCGAACTCGGTGACGTTGAACGCGCCGTTGGGCGACAGCTCGACGCGCAACATATCGTAGATGCCGACGTAGGAGACGACGGCGTGCGCGAGCG
>CAIUAC010001134.1 GCA_903896985.1 uncultured Sandaracinus sp. | reverse complement strand
GCACGCGTTGCGTGCGCTGATGACTCGAGTTGATAGCCGCATGAGTAGGTCTAATCAGGAGGCTGAAGCATGAAGGTCCGAATGATGGCGCTGGCGCTCGTCGTAGCAGGGTGCGCGGCGTTGGGGATGGTCGCCGTGAGCGCGCACGCTGCGGCGCCCATGGGCCACTTCACCGACCCTGGAGACGGCACCGTGCTCGACAATGTGACGGGGTTGCACTGGCAGAAGGACTTCGCGGTCGACGCCATGAGCCGGGATAGCGCACGGAGTGTTTGCATGGGGATGGGCGCCGGGTGGCGGCTACCGACCATCTTAGAGCTCCGGTCGATCGTGGACGAGTCGGTCTACAATCCATCGATCGACCCGGTTTTCACGACCGCACGCCTGGCACACTTCTGGAGCGACTCCTCTGTTGCCGGTTCGACTACCAACGGGTGGAGCATCGACTTCTACATCGGCAACGCGAGCAGCGACGCTTTCACCAGCCTCAACAGCGTGCGCTGCGTGCATTGAGGACGGGGTTGACGGGTTGACCATGCTGCTCGTCGCTTCGCCTCTGCACCCCGCGTCGACGCCCTGACTTCGGCCGATGACGCTTCCGACTCACGACTATCGCAGTATGCGCGCAGAGCGTGGCGTCTCGCCCTCACCCTCGCCATACGGGCTGCGCTAGCTACCATCTCCCGCGGCCGCCGCGGGACAGGGTGTTGCCGTCGAGCGTACGCAGCGTGGGTGAGGGAGGCGACGCCGAGCGTGCGCAGCGTGGGTGAGGGTGGGGTTGCCTGGCTGACCAACACGCTCGCGACGCAAGGTCCTGCGCTATGTTGACGCCTCGACCTCGAGCCATGACGACTCCGACTCACGTCTACCGCAGCATGCGCGCCGAGCGCGACGGCTGGCCTGCGTGCGGGTCGACGGCTCGCACGCTCGGGGTGCGCTCCAGCGGCGTCGATGCGGACGTGACGCTCGACGCGGCGGGCCAGGTGATCGCTGGCACAGGCGGTATGTCAGTCGCGCCGGACGACCCAAGGCGGTTGCCGCCACATCGACGCCCGCCCGAGCTGGACGGGACCGGGCGTGACCCGGTCTTTGGGGTCTCTCCAGGGCGGCTTCCGGCTGAGCTCGAGGTGCACGCCGATACGCTGACGCACGCCCTCGTTCGCCCACGGCGGGCGATGGACCTCGCCGACTTCGCACGATGCCTTTGCGCATCGCGGACCGCGTGACGCAGGATAGCGGCATGAGCCCACTCGAGACCTACCGCCGCTTGCAGCGTCGCTGGCTCCGTCTGCGGGCGGACGCGCAGGCGCCCGAGGCGGAGCTCGACGCTCACCTCGACGCGCTCGACGCTGCCTGGTACGCGCTCGACGCGCAGGAGCAGCGTGCATTCGACGACGAGGCCGCTCGCTGGGCGCAGCGCCTCCGCGCGAGCCTCCCGGCGATGGTGGACACGACGGGCGACGGCGGCTCGGTGTTCCCCCGGCGCCGCGCGGACGAGGCCGCCTGATGATGCTGGTCGCGCAGCGCGTGCGACCGTCGAGCGGCGAGGCGCGCGTCAACGCCTACCGGTTCCGCCACGAGCCCGCGCTACGGAGCGACTGGTGGATGCGCGCGTGGGTGGCCGCCGAGGAGAACCTCGTGCGCGTCGCGGGCGTCGAGCACATCAAGGCCGGCGGCAACCGCGTAGAGAGCTTCCTCGACCTCGTCGGCCCGGACGACTCGCCGGCGAGCGAGCTGATCGCCTGGGCCCGCGACGTGCTGAGCGCGTGGCCCGACCCGGTGGGCTTTCCCCTCTGCGTCAGCGAAGGCGCGCTCGGCCTGCGCTTCGGCTGCGACGCCACGCCGCCCGCCGCGTGGCGCGACACAGCGCTCGAGCTGCTCGACGCGCTCGGTGCCGTGGAAGTGGCCTTGGTCGGCGTCGCGACGACGACGCAGCGGTCCCACGTCGTGGCCGCGGGGTCCGAGAGCCACGCGACGAGATAGTCGGCGACGCGCCACTGCTCGGCGTCTGGCAGACGAACCAGCAAGAGTCCGTGGTGCGTTGACGTCGTGCCCGAGGTCGCGGAGGCGTGTCACTGCCGACGTCGGCAGGTTCTCGTCG
>CAIUAC010001133.1 GCA_903896985.1 uncultured Sandaracinus sp. | reverse complement strand
GCGACTACCCCGCGCCGACGGCGCTCACCGACTCGTGGCGCCGCGTCGCGCTCCGCGACGAGTACGTCGCGCTCGAGGGGCGCTATGGCCCGTCGCCGATCTTTCAGACGGGAGTGTCGCCGTATGCGGACACCGGCGGAGAGCTCGTCGTCACGGACGGGGTGCCGACGGTGACGTCGGAGTTCTACCCGCGCTTCATGCTGACGATCCCCGCGACGCCGATGCCCGCCGCGGGCTTCCCCGTCGTGCTCTACGCGCACGGCACGGGCGGCGACTACAGCTCGTTCGAGAGCGACGGCACGGCGCGCGAGCTTGCGTCGGTGGGCTACGCGGTGATGGGCATCGATCAGGTGCTGCACGGCGAGCGCAACCCGACGACGAGCGCGCCAGATGGTTTGTTCTTCAACTTTCTCAACCCGCTCGCGGCGCGCGACAACAACCGCCAAGCGGTGCTCGACGTCGTGCAGCAGGCGCGCTTCGTCGCCAACGCGGCGGTGCCGGTCGCGCTCGTCGCGGCGAGCGGGCGCCCGGTGCGCCTCGACCCGACGCGCATCTACGTCTTCGGGCACTCGCAGGGCGGGCTCAACATGCCGATCTTCCTCGCGATCGACGATCAGACGCGAGGCGGCGTGCTGAGCGGCGCGGCGGCGACGCTGCTGATCGCCATCGTCGAGAAGACGGAGCCCGTCGACATCCCGCAGCTCGTGCAATTTCTGCTGCGCGTCCCGAGCGGCGCCGACGCCGCGGCGCGCGAGGACCTCGGCTTCGAGCACCCGATCCTCACGCTCCTGCAGACGTGGGTCGAGAGCTCGGATGCGTCGAACTACGGCGACCTGATCTTCGCCGCGCCGCGCGCGGGCTTCGCGCCGAAGAGCGTGCTGCAGACGGAGGGGATGCTCGATCCGTACGCGACGCCGAACGGCATCGAGGCGCTCGCCGGTGCGCTTCAGGTGCCGCTGCTCGAGCCCGTGTCGCGCCCCGTGCTCGCGATCGAGCTGAACGGCTACACGCCGCAGACGCCGCCCGTCGAGGGCAACGTCGCGGGCGGGCGCGCGACCGCCGGGCTGCTGCAGTTCCCCGCGGATGGGCACTTCGCGGTGTTCGAGAACGCCACGGCGAAGGCGCAGATCCGCGGCTTCTTCTCGTCGTTCGACGACGGAATCCCGAGCATCCCGGCGCCCTAGGCTGCGTCGCGACTCACGGCGCGAGCCACTGCGCGAGCTCGCCGACGAGGAACTTCGGCGCCGCGCGGAGCGCCGCGAGATCCTTCGCGCCGACGAGCACCATCACCGCGCGCAGCGTCTGCTCGACGCCGTCGAGGTACTGCTCGGCGCCCTCGGGGCCGCCCGCCATCAGCGCCTGCAGACACGGCCGCGCGAAGCCGCCCGCCGACGCGCCGAGCGCGAGCGCTTTGGCGAGGTCGAGCCCGGTCTTGAGCCCGCCCGTCGCGATCACGCGGTGCCCCTCGCGCGCGACGAGCCCGACGGACGCCGCCGTCGGGATACCCCAGTCCCAGAGCGCCTCGCCGACCGCCTTCGCGGCCCCGCCCGCCCGCAGCGTCTCGACGCCGACCCACGAGGTGCCGCCCGCGCCGCTGACGTCCACGTGCCGCACGCCGCGCGCGTGGAGCAGCCGCGCGAGCTGCGCGCTGACCCCGTTGCCCGTCTCCTTCGCGATGACGGGCACGGGGAGCTCCCGCACGAGCCGCGCGAAGGTGTCGAGGCACCCGCGGAAGTCCCGGTCCCCGCCCGGCTGCACGAGCTCCTGCGCGGGGTTCATGTGCAGGCAGAGCGCGTCCGCGCCGACGTCGGCGAGCATCTGCGCGAGCTGCGCGCTCGACCAGTCGCGGGCCTGCACGACGCCGACGTTGCCGAAGACGAGCGCCGTCGGCGCGACCTCGCGGAGCTGGTACGTCCACGCGGTGTCCGGTGAGCGCACCATCGCGCGCTGGCTCCCGAGCCCGATGCCATAGCCGCGCGCCTCGGCGATCGCCGCGAGCTGCCGGTTGAGCTGCGCGGCGCGCTCGGTGCCGCCGGTCATCGAGGCGATGATGATGGGCGCGCGCAGGCGCTTACCGAGCAGGTCCAGCGAGGTGTCGACCTCGTCGGCGTGCAGCTCCGGCAGTGACTGATGGACGAGCCGCACGCCCTCGAAGAGCGTGGTGCGCTCGCGGAAGGCGACGGCGTCCGTGGCGCAGAGGTCGAGGTGGTCTTCCTTGCGCCGCTGGAGGTCGGTGCTCATGATTGCGGCCGATCTGTAGGTCCGCGCAGCCGTCGCGGCAAACGGCACGACCAACGAAGCCAAAGGGAGCGTGGCGCGCATGGACTGGATGGCGGAGGTGCGGCAGCGCGTCGACGCGCGCCTCGGGAGCTTTCTCGCGGAGAAGCGCGCGCGCGCAGCGGGGCTGAGCGGAGAGTCGGCGGAGTTCGTGGACGCCATCACCGCGCTGACGATGCGCGGCGGAAAGCGCCTCCGCCCGGCGGTGCTCTTCGCGGCGTTCTGCGCGGTGCGCTCGGACGCGGACGACGACGACGTCGCCCCGACGGTGGACGCGTCGGCGGCGCTCGAGCTGCTGCAGAGCTACCTGCTGATCCACGACGACTGGATGGACGGCGACGCCGAGCGACGCGGCGGTCCCGCCGTGCACGCCGCCCTCGCCGCGCGCTACGGCGACGCGCACCTCGGCGCCGCGCTCGCCGTGCTCGCCGGGGACCTCGCCTCCGCGTACGCGCTCGAATTGCTCTGCGCGGCGCGCTTCCCCGACGGGCGCCTGCCCGAGGCGCTCCGCGCGTTTCACGTCATGCACGAGGAGGTCGTCCTCGGGCAGCACCTCGATCTGACGGCCGCGGGCGACGTATCAATAATGCAACAACTCAAGACGGGCAGCTACACCGTCCGGGGTCCGCTGACGCTGGGCGCGCTGCTCGGCGACGGCAGCGCCGCGCAGATATCACAATTGATGCGCTTTGGTGGGCCGGTGGGCGTCGCGTTTCAGCTGCGCGACGACCTGCTCGGCACGTTCGGCGACCCGAAGCTCACCGGCAAGCCGAGCGGGAACGATCTGCGCACCGGCAAGCGCACGGCGCTGACCGCGGCGGCCGAGCGGCTGCTCTCGACGGCCGCGCGAGCGCCGCTCGACGCGCTGCGCGGGCGAGCGGACGCGTCGGACGCGGAGGTCGAGGGCGCCAAGGCGCTGCTCGTCTCGTCGGGGGCGCGCGCCGAGGTCGAGCGCGCGCTGGGAGCGCACGTCGCGGAGGCGCGGGCTGCCCTCGAGGGCGGCGAGTTCTCGAGGCGCGGGCAGGCGCGGCTGAGCGCGCTCCTCAGCCTGCTCACCGAGCGCGATCGCTGACGCCATGGTGCGCGCCTTCGGCAAAGTGATCCTGCTCGGCGAGCACGCGGTGGTCTACGGCTATCCCGCGATCGCGGCGGCGCTCGACCGGGGCGTGACGGCGCAAGGGCACGCCTCGCGCGCAGCGGGCGCGGTCGACGAGCTCGTCATCGCGCCCTGGGGCGTGCGCACGGAGCCCGAGAGCGCGCCCGACGGCGGGCCTTCGCTCGGGCGCGCGTTCGCGGAGGTGCTCGCGACCTATCCGGGCGATCGCCCGCGGGTGCGCGTCGAGGCGGAGGTCGCGATCCCGGGCGGCGGCGGGCTCGGCTGCTCGGCGGCGCTCGGCGTCGCGGTCGTGCGCGCGATCGACGAGGCGCTCGGCGAGACGCACTCGCTCGACGAGGACATCGCGCGCTCGCTCCTCTGGGAGCGCGTGTTTCACGGCAGCCCATCGGGCGTCGACAACACGATGGCGGCGGCGGGCGGGCTCGCGCTCTTCACGAAGGGCGCGCCGCTCGAGCGCCTGCGCGCGCGGCGGACGCTCCGCCTCGTCGTCGGCGACACAGGCGAGGCGAGCGCGACGCGCGCGATGGTCGACAGCGTCGCGCGACAGCACACGCAGGTCCCCGCGAAGACGGCGCGCACCTTCGAGGCGATCGACGCGCTCGTCCGCAACGGCAAGCTCGCCATCGAGGGCGGCGATCTGCGCGGGCTCGGGCAGCTGATGGAGCTGAACCAATTTTTGCTCGCGGGGCTGCTGCTCT
>CAIUAC010001132.1 GCA_903896985.1 uncultured Sandaracinus sp. | reverse complement strand
CGCCGCGTGCGCGTGCGCGTCTCCGACCATCGACGCCGCCGCGACCTCAGAGCGCGCCGCGAGCCGGACGTACGCGTCACCCGACGCGCCATCGCCCTCCCGGTGCGCGAGCGCGCGAGCCGTGGACGCGCACGTCGCGAGCAGCGCGCGCAGCGGCACCACCCGGTCGCGGACGACGACCTCGGGCACGCCGCCCGTCTCGTAGTGACTGACGAGCGCGTGGTCTCCGCGCCGCACGAGCGCGTACTCCGCAGGACGACTCCCGAGCGGCAGGATCACCTTCGAGCGCGCGCCCTCGGCGAGGTCCGCGACCGCGGCGACGAGGTCGGCGAGCGGAGGCAACTCCGCCGGGGTGGAACTTCCGAGGAGGGCCAACACGAGGGCGCCGCGGGGGTCGGTCGAGTCGCTCGAGAGCGACTTCGTACGTTCCGCAGACTCACGCATTGGAAGGGGGCGGAGGTCGGTCATCGCCATGTGGGAAGGCACTCGGGGAACACGAATGAAATGGTATGTGGCCGACGACGCCGATCCGAAATTTTCGGATCAGGCGCACAGGCGGAAGTCGCGATTCTCCTGAAATCAACGCGTGATCCAGCGTGTCGACGGAACGCTGCTAGGCTCCGCTGCGTGGCGTCCGCCAACGGCACTCGCCTCTTACTTCACCTCGCGGCACTGGTTGTGCTCGTGGCGGGGCTGCGGCTTGCTGCGGCGCTCGTCGAGCCGCTGCTGCTCGCGTTCTTCCTGGCGGTCGTGTCGTATCCGCTCGTGCGCTTGCTCGTCACGCGGCGGGTGCCGCGCGGCCTCGCCGTGCTGGTCGTGGTCGTGCTCGACATCGCGCTCGTCGTGGGGCTCGGGCTGCTGCTCGCGAGCGTGCTCGAGGACTTTCAGGCGCGGCTCCCGGCTTATCAGACGCAGACGAAGGCGATGCTCAACGCGGCGATCCTCGCGCTCAACGCGCGCGGCGCCGACCTCGACGCGGGACGGATCGGCGCGCTGATCGAGCCGGCGTCCGTGATGTCGCTCGCGGGCACGCTGTTGCAGAGCGTGATGAACGTGATCGGGCAGCTCTTCTTCGTGCTGCTGATCGCGGCATTTCTGATGTTCGAGGCGACCGTCTTCGGCGACAAACTCCGCCCGCTGCTCCCGGACGCAGACGAGGAGTTCGCGCGGCTCGAGCGGGCGGCGCACGAGGTACAGAAGTACCTCGGCGTCAAGACGGCCTCCAACCTCGTCGCGGGCCTGGTCGTCGGCGGGCTCGCGCACGCCTTCAAGCTCGACTTCCCGGTGCTCTGGGGCGTGGTCGCGTTCCTGCTCAACTTCATCCCGACCATCGGCAGCATCATCGCCTCGGGACCGCCGATCGCGCTCGCGCTGGTGATGCACGGGCCGGGCGCGGCGGCGCTCTTCGCCGTGCTCTACACGGCGCTGAACGTGCTCATCGGCAACGTGCTCGAGCCGCGCGTGATGGGCAGAGCGCTCGGCCTCTCGCCGCTCGTCGTGCTCTTGTCGATGTTCTTCTGGGGCTGGGTCTGGGGGCCCGTCGGCGCGCTGCTCTCGGTGCCGCTGACGATGAGCGCGAAGATCGTCCTGGCGCACACGCCGGAGTTCGAGTGGGTCGCGGTGCTGCTCGGTAATGCGCCTGCGCGCGACGCTCAGCGCGCCTCGCCCGCGACGACGACGAAGGCGTGATTCCCCCCGCTGCGCCTGCGGCTCTCGGCTGCGCTCGGCGTCCGCGG
>CAIUAC010001131.1 GCA_903896985.1 uncultured Sandaracinus sp. | reverse complement strand
TCGCGATGACCGCGTCGAGCGCCCCCGTGAACGACTCCTGGCAGATCGATTGGACGATGCCATTGTCCCCAAAGCCCTCTGCGACTTGGACGATTCGACGCGGGGGAAACGCGACGCCGCGGCCAGGGACGTTACACGAGGGCACGAGCCGCCCTGCTCCTGGAACGGAGGTATCCACCGCCTCGACCATGCGCGGGTCAGAGAGCAGCGCCGAGTAGTCCGGCGTTCCCGCCCCGACGAGGTCCGCCGGCACTCCAGTGATCGCGCCGACGACGAGCAACTCAGGGCGACCCGCGCGCAGGGCCTTGAAGCCGTCGACGTAGCGCGCCACCGGCCACCGTGCGCCCGGGTAGTCGAAGCAGCGCAGGTTGAGATCGCCCGTGAAGCCCGAGGAGCCGCTGGTGTCGAAGATCCCCTCAGAGCCGGCCGCGACCGAGCAGTCGTCTTCGTCCGTGATTAGCAATACCGCGAGGAGCGAATCCGGGCGGAGAAAGCCAGCGTTCTCCGCGTCGCCGTGGCCATGCGTCCCGGCCAAGAAGGTGAGTGCAGAGCTCGAAGGCGTGAGCGCCTTGAGCGTCGACTCGAGCTGTTGCTCGAAGCCACAGCCATAGGTACCAGCCGTCGCGACGCAGCGGAAGTCGGCGCCGAACGCCTCAGGCGTCTGCGGGGATACGCCGGGCACGTACTCGAGGAAGGTCGGATAGACCGCGCTGCAGCCCGCGACCGCCGTGTTGCCGACCGTCCGGAGCAGGCCGTCGTCACCAAACATCGGCGCGGCACCGCACGTTGGGATCGCATAGCCAGCAACGCCCATATTGCTCGTGACGACGCCGACGTGGAGGCTCGTCACCGGGCGGAAGTCATCGCTCGTGGGCCCGTCGCCCGTGCGATCGCCCGTCGAGAGGATTGTCACGAGACGCGGAAGCTCGGCGCCGAGGGACGCTTGCTCCTCTGCCATCGAACCGGAGGTATCGACCATGAACAGCAAATCGACTGTGTCGGCCATGACGACTGGGCCGGCGTCGGGGGCGGCCCCGTCAGGGGCACCGGCGTCGGCGGCACCGGCGTCGGCGGCACCGGCGTCAGGGTCGCCAGCGTCAGGGTCGCCGGCGTCGACAACTCCGGAGTCGACGCCGCCATCGGTTGGGTTCGCCTCCGTCGTGGGGCAGCCGGGAAGCAGCAGAATCATCGACCCGATAATACAAAGCAGGCTGGCCCGGCCAGCTCCGCGAAGGGTTCGAATCACAAACACTCCATTCAGCGGCGGTGATGCCGACGCGTGCACTCGAAAAAGAAAAAAAACGACCTTACACAGAGCGGCGCGACCCTAGACAACCGAGAGTAGACGGTCAAGCGGGCGCGTAGGCCATCGGAGCCGCCGGCTCGGCGCTTCGCCATGTGGCGGCGCCGCGCTGACCAAGGTTGAGGTCGTGCGAGCTGACGCGCAGCGCAACTCGACGCAGGGAGGCGATGGGCGGGAGGACGCGCTGGCGCGAGCCGTTGGGCTGTCGGGAGAGCGTGTTCGCCTGTCACTCCGGCAGCGGCGGGCACGCGAACGACGACGCCGCGGGCACTCGACGCCACTCGACGCGCGCGTTGATGGGGCGCGGTCCGAGGCCCGCAGCTGGCGTCAGCAGGCGCGACTCACCGTAGCCGCAGGGCACGAGGCGCGACGCGGGGACGCCGCCGGCGACGAGGCGATCGCGCAGCGCCTCGGCGACGCGCTGCGACGCCCGCGCGTTGAACGCCGACGTGCGGAACGCCTCCGTGTGGACCTCGATCTCGAGCTGCACCGCCGCGCACTCGCGGAGCCTGCGCGCCACCGCGTCGACGGTCGGGAGGCTCTCGGGCGCCACGGTGCCCGCGAAGAGGTCGAAGGCGATCGGACCCGAGAGCACGCGGTCCGCGCGCACGTCGACGCCGTCCGCGCTCTCCCGACAGCCCGGCGTCTGCACAGGCGTGGCGACGGGCGCTCGCGGCGAGGGAGGTGGCACCGCCGCGCGCGGTGGCTCGCGGTCACACGCGACGAGGCACAGCACGACCGCGAGGGAGAGCCTTCTCATCCGAGCGCCACGTTCTCCACGCACCAGCGGACGCTACGCGACTGACCTGGAAAGCACAAAGGCCGAGGCGACCGCGACGATCTCAGACCTCGATGACTCGGAGGCGGGCGCGGACGCTCCGCAGTAGCCGCTCGAGGTCTGCGCGGTCGCTCGTGACGATGGCCGCGGTGCGCTCGATCGCGATGGCGACGACCAGCGCGTCGACGACGTCGGACGTGCCGGACTTGGCGAGAAGCGCGCCCACGCGGTGAGCCCGTGCCTCATCGAAGGGCTCGACCCGACAGCCACGGAGCAACCGACGGAGCTGCGCTTGCCGCGGCGAGCGGCTGACCTGCGCGACCACCGGTGCCGGCACGATGGGCACGACGCCCAGCTCGAGCCGCACGCGGTGATCCGCCCAGAGCCGCCGGTCGTTTCGCTCCGCCGCGATGAGCGCTCCGGCGTCGTAGACCACGGGTGTCATCGCGCGCGCTTGGCTGCGGTCCTCGGCCGCTTGGTCGGGTGACTCGCCTGCGATACGCGCCTGCGAGCGGCCTCGAGCTCCGCCGCCGTGAGCGCACCGTGGTCCGCCTCCCACTCGGCGACGGCGGCGAGCCCGTCGCGAATCCGCAGCGAGGTGCGCGCGGCGGCCGTCAGCCACGCGGAGATGCTCATGTCGTCTGCCTTCGCTGCGCGCACGAGCTTCGCGTGCACGTCGCTGTCCACGGAGATCGCGAGCTTCACTGCGGGGGATGTGCGGGACATTCACGAACGGTACGACCGCAGTATGATTCCTGCAACACGTCCCAGCACACCGTCACGGTGCCTCCTCGCGCCGCACCACCGCCGGCTCGGGGTCGTCAGCTCAGCGCCGCGTGCCGATGGTCGCGCGGGCGGTCCCGTCGGCGGCGGAGAGCAGCACGACGAGCTCGCCCGTCTGAACGGCGAGGGTGTCTCCCACGGCCACGAGCTCGCCGATGCCCGCGTCTCCGGGCAAGGGCGTCGTGAAGCGCCGCGCGCCGTCCGCGAGCGCGAAGGCGGTGACGTAGGACTGCCGGGGATTCTCCATCGAGTACGCGACGACGAGCGCGCCGCCGGCGAGCACCGCGTGCCGCGGACCTCCCGTCTCGGCGCGCAGCGGATCGCTCACGGGCACCTCGTTCTTCCACACGAAGGCGCTGCCGCGCGCGAGGCGCCCGACCATCGGCACGTACGCGCCCGGGCTCCGCACGCCGAAGGCGAGCCAGCCGCCGTCGACGCGCCACAGTCGATGGCCGATCATGCCGTCGAGTCGATCGGTGTCGACGTGCGCGCGCGCCAGGCACGCGTCGGGCACCGTGTAGTTCTGGCTGCCCATCACGTGCGCGCCGCCGCAGTGATACGCGTCGACGCCCGCCGGCGCCGAGTAGTCGCGCCGATCGCGCGGGTCGTCGAACGCGTCGCCGCGCGCGAGGACGACTCGACATGTGTCGCGCGTCTCGGTCTGTCGGCCCGTCGTCAGGTCGACGAGCAGCCGCCGCGCGTCGGCCGTCTCGACGTGGATGGCGTCGAGCGTCGGCGCGGCGCAGAGCGTGGTCACGCGGTCGCCGAGCGTCGTCGTCCACTGCCGCGCGCCGCTCACGAGGTCGTAGCCCGTGAGCTCACCGTGCGCGCCCGCGACGACCAGCCGGTTGCCGCGCGCCGCCGAGAGCAGCTGCGACAGCCCCTCGAGCGCAGGCGTGCGCACGCGCTCGGCGCCCGTCTGCGGATCGAAGACGGCGAAGTGCTCGGTCGTCGTCGAGCCGACGGTCGAGCGAAGCCCGACCACGAGCTCGTCGCGGTGGTCCCCGTCGACGTCGGAGGCCATCGGCACGACCTCCGACGAGACCTGCACGACGGGCACCTCGGCGGGCCGCGGAGGCGGCATCGACGGCACGAGCGGCGCGACGACGATCGGCGCGCTCGACGACACCATGGGCATCGTCGTCGGGGCCGAGCTCG
>CAIUAC010001130.1 GCA_903896985.1 uncultured Sandaracinus sp. | reverse complement strand
TGCGGCTCGCGTTCGGGTGAGGCCGCCTCGGGTGACCTCGGTGGGTTGAGCGGCTGCGAAGAGCGCGGCCAGGGAGGCGTGCGTCCGGCGCGTGAAAATCGTAGGAAAGTGGGGATTCCCGCTTCGCCGAAGAGCGTCCGGGGGACTCGTCTCGACGTTAATTGTGCTGCGGGGCGCCGTCGCGTAGGGTTCAGCGGTGCATGGAGCGGGGACTGCCGCACGGAGAAGCGACGCGTCGGGCGTTCGGATGGACTACGCGCGGAGCTACACGCGCGTGAAAAGCCGCCGAAAGCGAGGGCTCCCGCGTCGCGGAAGTCCGTCCGGAGGGCCCGCATCGACGCCGAGATGGTGCTGCGGGGCGCCATCGCGTAGGGCTCAGCCGCGCATGGAGCGGGGACTGCCACATGGAGAAGCGATGCGTTGGGCGTTCGGATGGACTACGCGCCTGTTGCCGTATGATGGCGCGCCTCGTCGGAAGGGAGAGGACACGATGATCAGGTACACGAGCGCGGTGTTGGTCGGCTTTGCGGCGTTCGCCCTCGAAGCGTGCGGCGGCGCGGCCGTGGTGGGCCCGTCGCAGCCAACTCCGGCGGTCGAACCCGCGCAGGCGGCACCTGGGTCGGTCGCCGAGGTGGTGGTGCGCCCGTCACCCCAAGCGGCCGCACCACTCGCGGCCGCCCCGCCACCGCCGCCATCACCTCCGGCCACGACCTTGCCCGGGGGACCGATCGCGAACAGCAGAACGGTCGTGCTCGACGCTGCTGCGGCGGCTGCGGACACGGCCCCGGCGGGCGCCCAGCTCGCGTCGGCGGCCGTGGATCTCCGCGTCGAGCGCGACGGCAGCGCGCTCCTCGCGATCATCTGGAATGGTCGCGCCGGTAGCGCGGGCGAGGTACTCCGCTGGAGTGGCGGGGCGTGGTCGCTGTTCAGTACGTTTCCGGCGGTCCGTGACCCCAACCAGCGCACGACGGTTCGATGGTGCGACGGCGATGCGGGGCGCTACTTGCTCGTGAGTGGCTCGGTCGTCCGCATCGAGCCGGGCACCTCCGTGTCCATTCCGCTGCCGACCGGCCTCGAGGTCCTCGCGCTCGGCACCCGCGGTGGCAAGCTCGCGATGCTCGCGCACCGCGACGACATGTATCAAGCAGCGGAGGCGCCTGTCGATGCGTTCGTGGCTGCGCACCTCGAGAACGATGCGTGGCAGATCGATGCCAGGCGGGACATGCCCCCCGTCCCAGGCGCCGCCAACGCGCGCTCCGGCGGCTCAGCGGACATGATGTCCGCGAGGGAGGGACAGGCCGTCCGCGTGGCTGGCAACGGCGAGGTCAGCGCGTCCTTCCTCGGCGAGACCGGCATCTTCTACTGGATCGCCTCGCGAGGGGTGATGCGCTCTGGCGGGGACTACTTCTACGCGACCGACGAAGTGTCGATGTTGGGTGCCGTCGTTCAGCGCGGAACTACGTTCGAGCGCCCAACCATCGGTCGGCCAGGGCTCCCGCGGCGGGCCGCTGCGCATCACGACGCGCCCGAGCCTGGCTACGGGGATGACGGCAGTGGGGACGAGCGAGAGGCCGAGCCCGAGCTCGCGGTATGGGGCGCGGTGTGGAGTGGGAGTGAGCCATGGGTGCTCCTCGGGGTCGCCGGGGTTGCCTTCGTCCCGATGGCGGCGCGCGGCGGGCGATGGGTCGCCGCACAGCCCGAGTACCGCCTCGACCCTGAGCGCGACAACGCCATGCGCGACGTGCAGCTCCTCGCGACGAGCCCGCTCAGCATCGCGGTCCGGAGCATGCAGAGCCTGCAGGTCGCCGCGGCAGGGGCCACCGGGTGGCGCGCGGTCGGCGCCGCTGTCCCGTCGGCAGAGCACTGCTGCGTGTCGGGATGGAGCGCGCGCGCTGCGACCTTGCCAGATGGCTCCACGCTGCTGGCGTCCGCGCTGCTGACGGCCGCGGACGACTACGGGACCGACCTCAGGCCCATGGACCAGCGAGTCCGTCTCCTGCGCTTCGCGGACGGACAATGGACGCCGCTCAGCGCGCTCGCGCGACCAAGCATGGCACCGTAGCTCGCTGCGGCGTGTGCGGCGAAGAAGACGCGCGCTTCGTCTTCGGCGGCGGTCAGCGAGTTCCGCGCCGACTGTTCTCGTTTTCGCCGCTGACGCGCGCCGCCTTCGACGCGCCGCCGCCGGACGGAGTCCGCGCGACGTGGCTGGGGCACTCGACGGTCCTCGTCGAGCTCGAGGGCAAGCGCTTCCTCTGCGATCCGGTGTGGGCCGACCGCGGCGGGCCCGTGCGCGGCGCCGGTCCACGCAGGTTCTTCCCGAACCCTCTGCCCCTCGCCGAGCTCCCGCGGCTCGATGCGGTGCTCTACTCGCACGATCACTACGACCACCTCGATCGCGCGACGGCGCTGCGCTTGGCCGAGCTCGGAGTGCCCCTCGTGACCCCGCGCGGGGTCGGCGAGCTCCTCGTGCGCTGGGGCGTGCCCGCTCACCTCGTACGCGAGCTCGACTGGGGTGACGAGCTCGCCCTCGGTGAGGGCGCGGTGCGCTTGGTCTGCCCGCCCGCGAGGCACTTCTCCGGTCGCGGGCTCTTCGATCGGAATCGCACGCGCTGGTGCTCTCGGGCGATCCTGGGTCGTGCGCGCCGCGCCTACTTCGGTGGCGACGGCGGTCCCGGCCGGCACTTCGCGGAGCTCGGCGCCGCACACGGCCCGTTCGTACGCGTCGAGGAGCCGAGCGCGCTCTGTCGACTCGAAGACGGTGACCCCCTGGACCTCCAGGGCTGTCGTCACGAGCTCAATCCGTTCGAGACCCGCGGCGCGGGCCGAGAGCACGTACGACCAGCCGACGGTCGTCTCGAAGGCGACGGGGCGCACGACTCGCCGCAAGAGCGCGCGAACGGCGACGAAGACGCTGACGAGCACGACGGCGCCGAGCGCGACGAACGGGCGCAAGAGTCCGCCGGTCGCGTGAGCCCACTGGGTCATCGCGGCCATGAGCGCCACGCCCGTCACCGGCAGCGCCACCGCGAAGGCTGCGCCGTGGATCAGCGCCCATCGGGGCCGGTGGCCCGCGAACGTGAGGCCCGCAGGCGAGACGGTCAGCGTTCCGGGCCCTTCGAGGCCGCTCGCCGGCGTCCCCGCAGCGCCGCGCGTGGCGATGAAGTGGCCGCCAAAGGCGGTCAACTCACCCTCGGCACCCTCGTCGGGTTCGCCTTCGCCCAGAGCTCGTAGGCGCGATTCGCGACCGCTTCGGTCGGAGCGAAGGTGCGCTTCTTCCCGAGCAGGAGGTTGCAGCCGATGACGCGGCCGTGTTGGAGCACGCGCACCACCTTGAAGGTCTCGACGTCCCTCCAGAAGAAGAGGTTCGTCGCCTTGCCGGTGCTCAGCCGGACGAGGCCGTGTTCGCAGAGGTGCCACTCGGGCTTGCGCACGCGCTCGAGCACTCCCCAGACGAGGAGGCCCAGGCCGCCGGGCATGAGCGCGAGCGCCAAGAACAGGCCAGTCCACAGATCGGAGGCCGCCTGCCTCGTCGCGACGCCGAGGGTCTCGAGGACCATGGGCACGCCCACGGCGCCGACCAGCGCGAGCGCAACCCCGAGGCCCACCAGCAGCCAGGCGAAGCCCGGTGGCTGCGGGTAGGCGATGACGGTCGGGCCGAGCCTCGGGTCCCTCTTCTCTTCGTAGCCGAGCAGGTCGCGCGGTGGA
>CAIUAC010001129.1 GCA_903896985.1 uncultured Sandaracinus sp. | reverse complement strand
GGACACAGGCGTCGCGGACGCGGCGTCGCGGTGCGCCTCGGACTCCGAGTGCGACGACGGACTGTTCTGTACGGGCCTCGAGGTATGTCAGCCGGGCGGCACCGGCGCAGACGCGCGCGGCTGTGTCACGTCTGCGGTGCCGCCGTGCATGGACGGGCGCCTCTGCAACGAGCCTCGGCGCGACTGCGAGACCGACTGCGGTGCGCTCACCGACGCCGATAGTGATGGCAGCGCCGCGGTCGAGTGCGGCGGCAACGACTGCGACGATGGGGACGGGACCCGTCGCCCCGGCGCCGCCGAAGAGTGTGACTTCGGAGGGCACGACGAGGACTGCAACCCGGCGACGTTCGGTGCGCAGGACCTCGACCACGACGGCTACGTCGACGCGCGCTGCTGCAACGGCACGAACTGCGGCGACGACTGCAACGACGGCAACGCGACCATCCATCCGACGCAGGCGGAGGTGTGCAATCACCGGGACGACGACTGCAACGGTGCGGTCGACGATGGCGCGCAACTCGCGGGCTTCGCGGACATGGACAACGACCTCCACGGGGACCCGGCGACTCCCCGCCTGGACTGCGCCGGCGCGGCGCACTTCTCGACGCTCGGCGACGACTGCGACGACGCGGACCCGACGCGTCACCCCGCGCAGCCCGAGTTCTGCGACGGTGAGGACAACGACTGCAACGGGGTCGTCGACGACGGCACGCACGCGGTCACTTGGTACCGCGACGGCGACGGCGACGGCTTCGGCAGCGGCGCGAGCGGCACGGTCGTCTCGTGCACGCCGCAGCCCGGCTACTCGCTGCTCGGCACGGACTGCGATGACGCGCGCCGCGGCGTGAGCCCGGGCGCGCTCGAGGTCTGCGACGGCCTCGATGACGACTGCAATGGGCTCGCGGATTTCTCGGTTTCTTTAGGGAATTTCGAGGATGACGACGGTGATGGGCATATCGACCTCGCGTGCCCGCGCGTCGGCGACGACTGCGACGACTTCGATCCGAGCTCCTATCCGGGCGCGCTCGAGCTCTGCGATGGGCGGGACAACGACTGCGACGGAGTCCCCGACAGCGGCAGCGCGATGGGGCAGTGGTACCTCGACTCCGACGGGGACAGCTACGGGGACTCAGCGCGCCCGGCGACCACCTCGTGCGACCCGCAGGTTGGTCGAGCGTCGCGCGGCGGGGACTGCGACGACTCGAGCGCGGCGGTCCACCCCGGCGTGGCGGATCTGTGCAACGGCTACGACGACGACTGCGACGGGGAGCTCGATGAGAACTCGAATCGCGTCGCGTTCTATCGCGACGCGGACGACGACGGCGCGGGCACGGGCCTGCCGGTCTTCGCGTGCCTCGCGCCGCCCGGCGTCGTCGCGCTGCCGAACGACTGCGACGACGCGAACGCGAGCATTGGGCCGCTCTCGGCCGAGGTCTGCAACGGGATCGACGACGACTGCGACGAGGACATCGACGAGGGCGTGGTCGGCACGTTCTATCCCGACGCAGATGGCGACGGCTTCGGCGTGATGTCCACGGACACTCGCACGGGCTGCACCGCGCCCGCCGGCTACGCGCTCGGCACCTCGGACTGCGACGACGCGCGCGCGGCGGTCCATCCCGGCGCGGACGAGGTCTGCGACGCGCTCGACGACGACTGTAATGGCACCCTCGATGACGCGCTCGCCGCCAACGCCTCGTGCGCGGCGCTGCACACCTCGGACGCGACGTGCACCGCGGGAGTCTGCGCGATTGGCACTTGCGCGAGCACGTATCGAGACTGCGATCGCGCCGCGGCGAACGGCTGCGAGGTGGACACGGCGACCTCCGCGGGGAACTGCAGCGCGTGCGGAAACGCCTGCAATCCAGGCGATTCTTGCGCGGCCTCGGCCTGCGACCACAGCCCCGTGGTGCAGCTCGCGGGCGCCGGAAACTCGATGTGCGCGCGCCGCGCGAGCGGGGGAGTCGCGTGCTGGGGCGCTGGCCTCAATGGCGTCCTCGGCAACGGCGGCTCCGCGGACCAACACACGCCGACGGCGGTGTTCGGCTTGACGGACGCGGCGGATATCTCGCTCGGCCTCACCGACGCGTGCGCCGCGCGCCGCACGGGCGAGGTGGTCTGCTGGGGCCTGAACGCGTACGGCGAGCTCGGGGACGGAACGACGCGGCAGCGGAGCCTCCCGGCGCCGGTGCGCGGCGTGTCGGACGCGGTGCAGGTCGCGGTCTCCGGGCACGTCGGCTGCGCGGTGCGCCGCACGGGCGGCGTCGTGTGCTGGGGCGACAACGCGCGTGGCGAGCTTGGGAATGGCACGCTCACGCCGAGCTTCGTGCCCACGCCGGTCGCCGGGCTGACGAACGCGGTGGACGTCGCGACGGTCGAGCAGTCGGTGTGCGCTGTGCTCGCGACGGGCGCCGTCGAGTGCTGGGGCTACGGGGCCAATTATCACCTCGGGGACGGCACGACGGCTGACCGACTCGCGCCTGGTCCGGTCGTCCCGGGCGTCACGGACGCCGTGCAGATCACGGGGACGGGGACCTCCGGCGGCGCGTATCCCTACGATGGATACCTCGTGCGCCTCGCCGGCGGTGGCGTGCTCGGCTGGGGCACCAACGGGGACGCCAACTTGGGCTCGACCACGCCGGGCGCCGCACCGACGCCCGTGGCGGCGGCGGGCGTCGCTGGCGCCGTCGACGTCTGTGTCGGCGTCTACCAGGGGTGCGCCGTGAGCCGCGCTGGCTCCGTCGTGTGCTGGGGCACGAGCCCCACAGGTGGGCTGGGCCGCGGGTTCCTGGACTCCCACACCTTCGCGCCCGGCCCGCTCGTCCCGGCGCTCGACGACGGCGTCGCCGTCGCCAGCGGCGACCACTTCGCGTGCGCCGCGCGCTCCTCGACCGGTGGCGTCGCGTGCTGGGGCGAGAACGCGCTCGGGCAGCTAGGCGACGGGACGACGACGCCACGAAGCACCTTCACGCCGGTGCTGAATCTGCCGTGAGGTCTGGAGCGCGCGCATTCTGCTTTTAGCCACGCCGTCGCGCGCCTCGTCGGGCGCGTCTGCGCTGATTGAAGCAGCGCGTCGCGCGCCTGTGCGCCGACGCAGGCGACGCGCCGAGCGCGCTCAGGGCGCGGGGCAGACGAGGTGACCGTCGAGGATCTCGGAGGTGCTGTCCCAGTAGTGGTAGCCGACCGTGGCGCCCATCGCCGCGGGGGTCGTGTAGAGCGCCACGGACGACGCGCTCACGGCGCCCATCTCCGGTCTCAGCGCGCGCGGCGCGTCATCGAGCGCGAGCCCATCCGCCTCCGAGACACGCACCGCGTAGACCGCGCCGCTGCCCGGCGTGCGGCCCGT
>CAIUAC010001128.1 GCA_903896985.1 uncultured Sandaracinus sp. | reverse complement strand
TCGTCGGCGACGCGCCGCACGCGCCCGTCTTCGGCGACGCGCCGCACGCGTCCGTCCCGTCCGAAGCGTCCGACGCGCCAGACGACGCCTCGCGCGCCGCGCCGCGCTTGCTGCTGCACGCGCGCCGCCTCGCGCTCCGGCACCCGCTGACCGACGCGCCCCTCGACCTCGTCGCGGAGCCCCCGCGCGCCTTCGCCCGCTGGCTCCGGCACGGCGACGCGCCGCCCTACGCGGACCAGGACGCGCTCCGCGACCGCCTCGCCGACGCGCAGCAGCTCCGCTACGGCCTCGCGCAGCTCGCGCACGCGCAGCCCGCCCCCGAAGGCGCGCTGACGACGGCGTTTCGCTTGGTGAACGGGCACGGCGACGGGCTGCCTGGGCTCGTCGTCGACGTCTACGGCGAGCACCTCGTCGCGCAGCTCCAAGGCGACGCGCCCGCGGCGCACGCCGAGGCGCTCTTCGACGCGCTCGCGTCCCTCGGCTTCGCGGGCGTGTACGCGAAGCATCGCCCGAAGCAGGCGAACGTCGTCGTCGACACTCGCCGCGACGACCTCGCGCCGAAGCTCCCCGTGCGCGGGCTGACTACCCCCGACGGCGCGCTCCTCGTCTACGAGCACGGGCTCCCGCTCGAGGTGCGCCTCGGCGATGGGCTCTCGACGGGCGTCTTTCTCGATCAGCGCGAGGCGCGCCGCCGCGTGCGGGAGCTCTCGAAGGACGCCCGCGTGCTCAACCTGTTCGCGTACACCTGCGCGTTCAGCGCGGCCGCCGCGGCGGGCGGTGCGCGCCGCACGCTGAGCGTCGACGCCTCCCGCGAGGCGCTCGCCTGGGGGGAGCGCAACGTCGCCCGCGCGCGCGCGGTGTTCGGCACGACGGGCGACGACCAGTTCCTCCGCGCGGACGTGTTCGACGCGCTCGCCCGGCTCGAGAAGACGGGGGAGCGCTTCGACCTCGTCATCGTCGATCCGCCCACCTACGCGACGACGCGCACCTCGCGCTGGACGAGCGGCGCCTCGTGGCGCGGGCTCAGCGCGCAGTGCGTCACGCTGCTCGCGCCGGGCGGGCGCTTGCTCGCCTCGTCCAACGACCGCCGCCTCCCGCTCTCGAAGTTTCGCCGCTTGCTGCAAGAGGGCGCGCGCGAGGCCAATCGCTTGGTGCAGCAACTAAAAGAGCTCCCGCCGGCCCGAGACTTCCCGCCGGGCGCTGGGCGCGAGCCGTACCTCAAGTCCGCGCTGGTCGTGCTCGACTGAGCCCGTGAGTGGTACCGTCCCGACTCCGCCGAGCGGGGTCACGACGCGCATGCACCTCTGGGATATCTCGCCGCCGGTCTCGGGGCGCTCGCCAGCGTTCCCCGGGGACACTCCTTACTCGCAGCGCTGGGTCGCCCGCCTCGCGCCCGGCTGCCCGGTCAACGTCAGCGCCGTGACGACCTCGCCGCACGTCGGCGCGCACGCGGACGCCCCGCTGCACTACGCCGACGATGGGGCCGCGATCGGCGCGCTCGACCTCGCGCCTTATCTCGGCGCGTGCCGCGTGATCCATGCGCTCGACTGCGGCGCGCTGATCACCGTCGAGCACCTCGCGCACGCCGCGCACGGCCTCCCGCCGCGCGTGCTCGTGCGCACCTCCGCGCGCGCGCCCGTCGACTGGGTCGATGACTTCACCGCGTTCGCGCCCGCGACGATCGAGTGGCTCGCCGCGCAGGGCGTCAGGCTCGTCGGCCTCGACACCGCGTCCATCGATCCCGCGTCGAGCAAGGAGCTGCCGAGCCATCAGGCGGTGCGGCGCCTCGACCTCCGCGTGCTCGAGAACCTCGTGCTCGACGAGGTGCCCGAGGGCGACTACGAGCTGATCGCCTTGCCGCTCCGCTGGGTCGAGGCCGACGCCTCGCCCGTGCGCGCCATCCTGAGGACCCTACGACCATGACCCGCGACGCCTGCCTCGCCCTCGACGCCGCGGACGCGCTCGCGCCGCTGCGCGCACAGTTCGAGCTCCCGCCGGGGCTCGTGTACCTCGATGGAAATTCGCTCGGCGCGCTGCCGAAATCCGTCGCCGCGCGCCTGCATTCCGTCGTCAGCGAGGAGTGGGGGCGCGACCTGATCCAGAGCTGGAACACGGCGGGCTGGCTCGAGCTGCCGAGGCGCGTCGGCGACAAGGTCGCGCGGCTCGTCGGCGCGGGCGAGGGCGAGGTCGTCGTCGCCGACTCGACCTCCGTCAACCTCTTCAAGGTGCTCTCCGCGGCGTCGCGCCTCGCGCGCGCGGACCACCCCGAGCGGCGCGTGCTCGTGTCGGAGCGCAGCAATTTCCCTACGGATCTCTACATCGCCGAGGGCCTCTGCCGCGACCTCGGCTGGGAGCTGGTGCTGCTCGAGCCCGACGAGCTCCCCGGGCGCCTCGGGCCCGACGTCGCGGTGCTGATGCTCACGCACGTCAACTACCGCACCGGGCGCATGCACGACCTCGCGGCGCTGACGGCGCAGGCGCACGCGGCGGGCGCGCTCACCGTCTGGGATCTCGCGCACAGCGCGGGCGCCGTGCCCGTCGAGCTCGGCCGCGCAGACGCGGACTTCGCCGTCGGCTGCGGCTACAAATTCCTCAACGGCGGGCCCGGCGCGCCCGCGTTCGTGTGGGCGAATCCGCGGCACTCCGACCGCTTCTGGCAGCCGCTCTCCGGCTGGATGGGACACGCCGCCCCCTTCGCGTTCACGCCCGACTATCGCCCCGCGCCCGGCATCGCGCGCTACCTCTGCGGCACTCCGCCGGTGCTCTCGCTCGCCGCGCTCGAGTGCGGCGTCGACAGCGTGCTCGCCGCGGAGCCGGTTGGCGGGATGGGCGCGCTCCGCGAGAAGTCGCTCGCGCTGACGACGCTCTTCGCGCGGCTCGTCGAGGAGCGCTGCGCGGGCTCCGGGCTCGAGCTGGTGTCCCCGCGCGACGCCGCGCAGCGTGGCAGTCAGGTGTGCCTGAGTCATCGCGCAGAGGGCGAGTCTGGCGGCTACGCGATCGTGCAGGCGTTGATCGCGCGCGGCGTGATCGGGGACTTCCGCGCGGGCGATATCCCGAGCTCCGATATCCTGCGCTTCGGCTTCACGCCGCTCTACACGCGCTTCGTCGACGCCTGGGACGCCGTCGAGCACTTGCGTGAAGTCATGTCCCGCGGGGAGTGGCGCGAGCCCCGCTTTCACCGTCGTTCCGCCGTCACCTGAGGGGCCCCATGAGCACAGAGAAGATCGTCGCAGAAGAGGGCGCGAAGCTCGATTTCAGCAAGGATATGAGCTACGGCGATTACCTGCAGCTCGACGCCGTGCTCGGCGCGCAACACCCGCTCTCGCCAGCCCACGACGAGCTGCTGTTCATCGTTCAGCACCAGACGAGCGAGCTCTGGATGAAGCTGATGCGGCACGAGCTCGGCGCCGCGATCACCTGCATCGCGCAAGACGACCTCGGCGCGGCGTTCAAGATGCTCGCGCGCGTCAGCCGCATCATGGAGCAGCTCGTGCACGCCTGGGATGTGCTCGCGACGATGACGCCGACGGAGTACTCCGCGATTCGCCCGCACCTCAGCAACAGCAGCGGTTTTCAGAGCTGGCAATACCGCTGCATCGAGTTCGCGCTCGGCAACAAGAACGCGGCGATGCTCAAGCCGCACTCACATCGTCCGGAGCTGCTCGCCGTCGTCGACGCGGCGTACCGCGCGCCGTCTCTCTACGACGAGTCGCTGCGCCTGCTCGCGCGGCGCGGGCTGCCCGTGCCCCAGAGTCACCTCGAGCGTGACTGGACTCAGCCCTACGCCGTCAGCGACGAGGTCGAGCACGCCTGGCTCGAGGTCTATCGCGCGCCGAAGCTGCACTGGGACCTCTATCAGCTCGGCGAGGAGCTCACCGATCTCGAGGACAGCTTCCGCCTCTGGCGCTTTCGGCACGTGACGACCGTCGAGCGCGTGATCGGCTTCAAGCGCGGCACGGGCGGCACGAGCGGCGTCGGCTATCTGCGCAAGATGCTCGATGTCGTGCTGTTCCCCGAGATCTGGAAGCTCCGGACGGATCTGTAAGGACTGCACGGCGGAACCCTCCCGCAGGGCCGGGCTTGCGCGGCGGTCCGCGAGGAGGCCTGACACACGCCTCGATCGGCCCCTGCGGAGGTGCGTCCAATTCTGTGCCGCGTATGACGCGCGTCATCTCTCCTCGTCGGAACACGGGTGTACGACCCTGGCAACGACGAGGTGCCCATGAACCGCGATGCTCTCTCTCGAATGACAGCCACTCTCGTGGTGGCTTCCGCGCTGTCGGTGATCGGCGCCTGCGGCTCTCCCGCCGCGCCGCTCCCGCCCGCCGCTCCCGCCGAGCCCGCCCGCCCGGCCCCCGTGTTGCCGGTCGATCCGGCCACCCTTCCGGTGGTGCAAGCGCAGTTGGGCGTGCCCCCCGCCGCTGCGCCACCCACGGGGCGAACTGCGCCAGCGAAGGTGGTCGTTCGGCTCGAGGTGCGCGAGGTCGAGAAGGAGATCGCCGACGGCTCCCGCTATACGTTCTGGACGTTCGGCGGCACCGTGCCCGGGCCCATGATTCGTGTGCGCCGCGGCGACTACGTCGAATTGCACCTCGCCAATCATCCCGACAACACGATGCCGCACAACATCGACCTCCACGCGGTGACGGGACCCGGCGGAGGCGCGACGAGCACCTTCACCGCGCCCGGGCATCAGACGCAGTTCTCGTTCCGCGCGCTCAACGCAGGCGTCTACATGTATCACTGCGCCACTGCGCCGGTCGGTATGCACGTCGCGAATGGGATGTACGGCATGATCGTCGTGGAGCCGGAAGAGGGCTTTCCGCCCGTCGACAAGGAGTTCTATGTCGTGCAGGGGGATTTCTACACGACTGGCAACTACCGCGAGCCGGGGCTGCAGCCCTTCGATCTCGTGCGCGCCATCGACGAGAATCCCTCGTACGTCGTCTTCAACGGGCGAGACGGGGCGCTGGTCGGCGAGCGCGCGCTCACCGCGAATGTGGGAGAGAAACTCCGTATGTTCGTCGGCAATGGCGGGCCGAATTTGACCAGCTCGTTCCACGTGATCGGCGAGATCTTCGACAACCTCTGGGCAGAGGGCGGCAGCGCCGTGACGCACGACGTGCAGACGACGAGCGTGCCGCCCGGGGGCGCCACCGTCGTGGACTTCGGCGTCGAGGTCCCGGGGACGTACATCCTGGTGGACCACGCGCTGCTGCGCGCCTTCAACAAGGGCGCCGTAGGAATGCTGCGCGTCGCGGGTGACCCGCAGCTGGCGGTCTACACTGGCCAAGAGGTCGACGAGACCTACCTCGGCGAGCAGGGACCCGCCGCGCTCGCCGCGCGAACGGCCGTGCCGGACGGCGGCCGCGCGGTCGGGGGCGAGTCGACCTTCCTCGGCATCTGCGCGACTTGCCATCAGCGCAACGCCGCCGGACTCGCCAATCTGTTCCCGCCGCTGGCCGGCTCGGACTTCCTGATGTCCGACCGGGCGCGCTCCATCCACATCGTCCTCACCGGCCTCAGCGGACCGGTCGACGTCAACGGTCGCCGCTTCAACGGCGCGATGCCGCCGCTCGCGAACCTGACTGACCACGAGATCGCCGACGTGCTCACCTATGTGCGCTCGCACTTCGGCAACCCGGGCGGTGACCCGATCACCGTCGCAGAGGTGGCGGCCGTTCGCGCGGCGCTGCCACAGCGCAACACCGCCGCTCACCCCTGATGCGCCATCCCGCGCACGTCCTGCGGAGTCTGCTCGTTCCCGCTCTGGTGGTCGCGTCGGCAGTCGCCGTCACGCTGACCACCGCGCGGGCCGACGACGACGCAGGGCGTGCTTCGGTCTTGCGCAGCGTGCGGCGCGGCCAATATGCCGACTTCCTCGCGCGGGGGCGCGCTGGAGAGGGCGCGCCGAGCGTGCGAGTCGCGGCGTTCGCGCTCGAGGACCGCCCCGTCACGCGCGCGCAGTTTCTCGCGTTCGTGCTCGCGACTCCGCGCTGGCGTCGGGGCAGCGTCCCCGAGGTGCTCGCGGAGTCTACGTATCTCGCCGACTGGAGCGGGCCGCTTGAGCCAGGGGGCGAGTCCCTCGCGCTCCCGGTCACGCGAGTCTCGTGGCACGCGGCCCGCGCCTACTGCCGCTGGCGCGGCCGCGCGCTGCCGACCGAGGCGCAGTGGGAGTGGGCCGCGCGGGCCGACGCGAGGCACGCGGACGCGACCCGCGACCCGGTCTATACGCGGCAGTTGCTGGCCTGGTACGCCCGGCCGACTGGCGGGCCTCAGCGCGCGTCCGGCAGCGGCGCGCCGAACCTGTGGGGCGTGCGCGATCTGCACGGCCTCGTATGGGAGTGGGTCGAGGACTTCGGCGCCTCCATGGTGGCCTCCGATGACCGCGAGCGCGGGGCGCGCGATTCGCAGCGGGTGTGCGGCGCAGGGGCGTTGTCCGGCGGAGACGCGTCGGCCTATGCGACCTTCATGCGGTACGCGTTTCGCTCCAGCCTGCGGGCTGACTTCGCGCTCCCGACGCTCGGTTTTCGCTGCGCGGCGGAAGCCTCGGAGGCGCGACGATGAGCTGGCGATTCTCGTCGGTGTGCGTGCTCTCGCTCTGCCTCGCGGCGTGCGGCACCTCGCCGGAAGGCGCCGCCCGACGCGGCAGCGAAGGCCGTGCGCACGGCACCTCTGTCGAGGACCCGGCGCGCCCGCCTGCGAGCGCGACGACAGGGGCAGTGCCGAGCGCTCCCGCAAGGCGGGTTGAGCCGGCGAGCGCAGGCGCGGAGGCTGACGGGCACTCGCTGCGGCACCTCGACGCGGAGCTCGCGCTCGTCGATCAGCGCGGCGCGCGGTTCACGCTCGGCTCGCTCGCGGGCAAGCCGACGCTGCTCACGTTCTTCTACTCGACGTGCACGACGATGTGCCCGCTGATCCTCAGCGACGTGAAGCGCATCGTCGCGGCGCTCCCCGTGGAGGAGCGGGACTCGCTCCACGTCGTGCTCCTGACGATCGACCCCGCGCGCGATACCGCCGCGCGGCTTCGTGCCGTCGCCGCCGAGCGCGCGCTGCCGCCGAGTTGGTCCCTCGTGACGGGAGATGCGTCGTCGATCCGTACGGTCGCCGCGACGGTCGGGATGACGTATCGACCGCTCCCCGACGGCACCTTCGCGCACGCCGCGCTCTACACGGTGCTCGACCCGAGCGGCCGCGTCGTGCACCAGCTCGAGGGCACCGGGCGCTCGGTCGAGGAGACCGCCGCGGTGCTCTCGCGCTTGCTCGGAGGCGCGGCGCCCTGAGGCCGCTCGAGCGTCGCCGAGCGACCGCGCTTCGCCGAGCGGTCGGCGCAGACGCGGTCGTGCGCGTCGCTCAGGCGGCCCCGCGCAGCGCGGCGTCGGGCGTGAGCC
>CAIUAC010001127.1 GCA_903896985.1 uncultured Sandaracinus sp. | reverse complement strand
TGGCGCTCGGCGTGGCGGCGCTCGCGTACTGGCTCGCGCGAAGGCCGGCGGCGGCGACTGCCGCGGAGGTGCGAGCGCTCGCCGCGTACGCGGGCGGCGTGGGACCGGAGCCTCGCGAGGCGATGAGCGCGCCGCCGCGGGGTACGCCGAGCGCGGAGCTGCACTCGGCCCTCGTCGGGCTCGGGGAGCGCCTGGTCGCCGCGAGAGAGAGTGAGGAGCGAGCGCGGCGCGCGATCGCGGAGGCGCAGCAGCTCGAGACGCAGTTCCTCGCGTCGATGAGCCACGACCTGCGGAGCCCGCTCAACTCGGTGCGGGGCTTCTCCGACCTGCTGCTCGGCGGGCTCGATGGGCCGCTGCTCGAGCCGCAGCGCGAGAGCGTGGTGGCGATCCGCCGCGCAGGGGAGGACCTGCTGCGACTGCTGACCGATGTGCTCGACTCTGCGCGCCTCGAGACGGGGCGGCTCGAGCTGCGGCGCGCCTGGACGCCGTCGGTCGAGATCCTGACGGAGGCGGTGCGACGCGGGCGGCTGATCGCCGTCGAGCGTGCGCGCACGACGGGTCAGGCCCTGTCGATCGAGGCCGAGCTGCAGCCGGGGCTGCCGCCCGTGTACGTCGACAGCGAGCGCATCGTGCAGGCCGTGGTGGGGCTCTTCGGACACGCCGCGCGGGCGATGGAGGGCGGCACGATTCGCTTGCGGGCGCACGTCGCGCGGGGCGAGCCGGGCGCGCCGACGCAGGTGCGCGTGGACGTGACGGACACCGGCAGGGGAATCCCGGAGAGCGAGCGCGAGCGCATCTTCGAGGCGTTTCGCGGGGTGCGCGACGGACGGCGCGTCGCGGGGCTCGGGCTCGGGCTGGCGCTCGCGCGGGCGCTGGTGCGCGCGCACGGTGGAGAGGTGTCGGTGACGAGCGCAGCGGACGGCACGACGTTCACCGTCGCGCTGCCGACGGACGGCCCGCCGGATGACTTCGAGTTCCCGAGCGAGCCCCCGCGGTAGCGCGGGCGGCGCGCGGCAGAGCGGCCGCGGGCGGCAGAGCGGCGCGAACGGCAGAGCGGCCGCGGGCGGCAGAGCGGCGCGAACGGCGTGCTAGCCTGCCCGCACATGGAGGCACTCGTCTCGGTCGCAGGCCGCACGCCCGAGGTCGCGGCCCGCATCGTGAGCAACGTGGGGCGCGTGCTCGAGGGCAAGCGCGAGGTCGTCAGCCTCGCGGTCGTCGCGCTGCTCGCGCGGGGCCATCTGCTCGTCGAGGACGTGCCCGGCGTCGGCAAGACGACGCTGGCGCGCGCGCTCGCGAAGAGCGTCGGGGTCTCGTTCAAGCGCCTGCAGTTCACGAGCGATCTGATGCCCGCGGACGTGCTCGGCGGGAGCGTGCTCGAGACGGGGGCGCGGGACGGCAGCACGCGCTTCGTGTTCCGGCCGGGCCCGGTGTTCACGAACGTGCTGCTCGCCGACGAGATCAACCGCACGACGCCGCGCACGCAGAGCGCGCTGCTCGAGGCGATGGATGAGCGGCGCGTCAGCCTGGACGGGCAGACGCACCCCCTCGAGGAGCCGTTCTTCGTCGTCGCGACGCAGAACCCCGAGGAATTCCACGGGACGTACCCGCTGCCGGAGTCGCAGCTCGATCGCTTCTTGCTGCGCCTGCGCGTCGGCTATCCGCCACCGGAGGTCGAGCGACTCTTGCTCGCGCGGCGGCGCGGCGATGATCCGACGGACGCCCTCGAGGCGGTCTGCACGCGCGAAGAATTGCTCGAGGCGCAGCGCGCGGTCGATCGCGTGCGCGTCGACGACGCGGTGCTCGACTACCTGCACGCGCTGATCCTCGCGACGCGCAGCTCGCCGCTGCTCGAGCTCGGCGGCTCGACGCGCGCGGCGCTGG
>CAIUAC010001126.1 GCA_903896985.1 uncultured Sandaracinus sp. | reverse complement strand
GCCGAGCCGCTCGCCGCGGCCCCGCTGCGCGTGCAGGTGATCGGCGACGGCGCGCTCGCGCCCGGCGTCGAGAGCCTCGCCTACGTCGTCGTGACGGACGCCGTCGGGCGCCCGCTCGTCGCCGAGGTGACCGTGACGGGCGACGCCGCCGCGGCGCTCACGACCAACGCCTCGGGCGTCGCGGAGCTTCGCCTGACGCCGACGAGCGACGCGGTCAGCCTCGAGGTCGCGGCGACCGACGGCGCGGGTCGCTCGCACCTGCGCACCGTCTCCCTCGGCGCGACGGGCGAGACGCGGCTGCGCCTCTCGACCGACCGCGCCATCTACCGCGCGGGCGATCTCGCGCGCGTGCACGTCTCGGCTGCGCCCGGCATCGAGCGGGCGTTCCTCGACGTCTACCGCGGCGCGACGGGCATCCTCAGCACCTCGGTCGCGCTGACGAGCGCGGGCGCCGACGTCGAGGTGCCGATCACCGCGGCGCTCGGCGGCTTGCTCGTCGTCGACGCCTTCGCGTCTGCCTCGGACGGCACGCCGCTCCGCGCAGGTCGCGCGCTGCTCGTCGAGCGCGACGACCACCTGCAGGTCACGCTCGCGGCGGACCACGACACCTATGGCCCGGGCGACGCCGCGCAGGTCGAGGTGCAGGTCACCGACGCCTCGGGCGCGCCGCGCGTCGCGTCGGTCGGGCTCACCGTCGTCGATGAGGCCGTGTTCGCGCTCGGCGGCGAGCCGACGACGAGCCTGCGGTCGTCGTTCGGGCTCGACGGACGCGTGCTGCCGTCGTCCGTGAGCGTCGCCGGGCGCGGCGCCGATGCGCTGCTCAACGACCGCGATCCCGCGGACCGCGAGCAGCTCGCGCGCCTGCTCTTCGCGAGCGCGGGCGACGTGCACGGGCCGAGCTTCGACTACGACTCGCTCTCCGTCGAGCTGCCCCAGGTCGTCAACAGCCTCACCGAGAAGCTGATGTTCGACGCGCAGAAGTACCTCGAGCGCACGCGCCCGCTCGTCGACGACGGCACCGTCACCGCCGCGAACCTCGCCGACCACGTGCGGCTCTCGCACCTCGTCGATCCGTTCGGGCGCGCCTACCGCGCGAGCGTCGAGGGCACCGACGAGTGGTCGAAGGAGCTCGTGCTCGCGTCCGATGGTCCGGACGAGGTGCAGGGCACGGCCGACGACCTCGTGCTGCGCACCTGGATGAGCTGGCTCTTCTACGGCGGCTACTACGGGCCCGGCGTGGACGGCGAGGGCTTCGCCGGCGCGGGGATGCGCGCTGACGCCGCGACGCCGTCGACCGCGCCGCCGACCGCCGATCCGGGCGCCGCGAGTCAGCCGAAGGTGCGCCGCGACTTCCGCGAGACCGCGCTCGTGCAGCCGATGCTGATCACCGACGCCCGCGGGCGCGCGACGGTGACGGTGCCGCTCGCGCAGTCGATCACGACCTGGCGCGTCTCCGCGGACGGCTCCACGGCCGACGGCCGCGTCGGCGCGGCGCGCGCGGATCTTCGCACTTTTCAGCCGTTCTTCGTCGACTTCTCGCTGCCCGTGCGCCTGACGAGCGGCGATGAGCTCGACGTGCCCGCGATCGTCTACAACTACACCGCGGACCCGCAGCGCGTGGCCGTCACGCTCGAGCGCGGCGACTGGTTCGACGCGGTCGGGAGCGTCGCCGAGTCGGTGGACCTCGGACCGAGCGAGGTGCGCGCGGTGCGCTTCCGCATCCGCATCACGCGCGCCGGCACGCACGAGCTGTTCCTCCACGGCTCGGCGGGCGGGCTGAGCGACGCCCTCGTGCGCGCCGTGCAGGTGCTGCCCGAGGGGCAGCCCGACGACCAGACGTTCTCGGGCACGATCGACGCGACGGCGCTCGGTCGCCTGCACTCGGTCGACCTGCCGACGGACACCGTCCCCGGCGGCGGCTCGCTCGAGCTCGCGCTGACGCCGGGCTTCGCGGCGGAGGCGGTGCAGGGGATCTCGTCGCTGCTCGCCGAGCCGAACGGCTGCTTCGAGCAGACGACCGCGACCGCGTGGCCGAACACGCTCGTCGCGAAGTACCTCGACGCGACGGGCGGCTTCACGCCGGAGACGCGCGAGCAGACCATCGCGCTCATCACGCGCGGCTATCAGCGGCTGCTCACCTTCGAGAGCCCGACCGGCGGCTACAACTGGTGGGGCGACAGCGACCCAGGCAACCGCATCCTCACCGCGATCATGCTCTGGCACCTGAAGGACATGGAGGGCCTGATCGAGACCGACAGCGCCGTCCGCGACCGCGCGCTCGACTGGCTCCTCGCGCAGCAGCAGCCGGACGGCTCGTGGCCCTCGGGCGACGCGCTGCACGCGGGCGACGAGGTGCTCGGCACGACCGACGCGCGCACGACCGCGTTCATCGCGTGGGCGCTCGCGCACACCGGCTGGGCCGACGACGCCGTCTCGCGCGCCGCAGGCTGGCTCCGCGCGAACCTCCCGCCCGCGGACGACCTCTACGCGAACGCGCTCGTCACCAACGCGTTCGCGCTCGCGGACCCCGCTGGCGCGACGACGACCGAGGTCTTCGGGCGCCTCGACGGGCTGCGCGTCGACCTCGGCGGCGACGAAGGCACGCTCTGGCCGACCGACACTCCGTCGTGGACCGGCACCGGCGGCGACACCGCCGCGATCGAGACGACCGGCCTCGTCGCCTACGGCCTGATGCAGGCGGGCGTCTATCCCGACGACCTCGCGGGCGCGATGCGCTTCATCCTCGCGAACAAGGACGCCGTCGGCACCTGGTACAACACGCAGGCGACGATGAACGCGCTCCGCGCGCTCTCCGCGGGGCTCACCGGCGGCGCCGGCGACGCGGACGGCACGCTCGTCGTCACCGTCGGCGGCGTCGAAGCTGCGCGCGTCACCGTCGACGCGAGCAACCGCGACCTCCTGCGTCGCTTCGACCTCAGCAGCCTGCTGAGCCCGGGCGCGAACGCGGTGCGCCTCACGTTCACCGGCACCGGGCAGCTGAGCTATCGGCTCTCTCGCCGCGCCTATCGCCCCGCGCTCCCGCCCACCGAGGGCCCGCTGTCGCTGACCGTCGACTACGACACGAACACCGTCGCCGTCGGCTCGCCCGTGACGGTCACCGCGCGCGCGCACAACGGCGAGGCGCTCGGCTCGCGCGATCAGGTGATCGTGCG
>CAIUAC010001125.1 GCA_903896985.1 uncultured Sandaracinus sp. | reverse complement strand
CGGGCGTCCGCACGCTGCCCGCGGTGCCGCGCGTCGGCGAGACGGTCACGCTGGTCGCGGTCCTCGAGGCGAGCACGGTGCTCGAGCCCGGCGCGTCGCCGCACTTCCACGTGACGCGCGCGGGGCGGGCCCTCCGCGGTGAGGTCCCGGCGACGCGCGGCACCGACGGCGGCTACGTCGGCGCGTTCACGTTCCCGCAGCCGGGCGAGTACAGCGTCTTCTTCGTCGTCGAGCGCGGCGAGCAGCGCGTGCAGCTGCGCGCGGAGATCGTCGTGACGTCGGACGAGACGCCGCGCGTCGCGAACCGCGACCGGCCGCCCGCGCCGGCCGACTCACCGATGATCCTGACGCACCAGCAGCTCGAGCCGGTCGCGCCCATCGTCGTCGTGCCGCCGACCAACCCCGACAACATCGACTGGGCGATCCCGCCGACGCTCCAGCACCCGCCCGGCACCGACCCGACGCCCCCTCCCGAGGGCGGCGGGCACACCGTGACCGACCCGACCCCGACCCCGCCGCCGCCCGTGGACGAGCCGCCCCCCGCGCCGTGGACGGGCCAGCCGATCTAGCGGCTCCGCGCGGGCGCGCGCTCAGCGGGCGCGCGTTCAGCGGGCGCGCGTTCAGCGGATCCAGACCAGCAGCCGCGACTTACGCCAGTCGTCGAGCTCGATGATCTCTCTCGCGGGCTCGCCCGGCACCTCGAAGGTGTTGCTGATCAAGAGCGCGCCCGGCTGAAGCTCGCGCTGGACCTTCTCCCAGAGGCGCGGCATCGGCGCCGGCGAGAGGAAGCAATACACGGCGTCGTACCCCGCGAGCGGCTCGTCCCAGAGGCTCCGGTAGCGCACCACGCAGTTCTTCGCGCCGAGGCAGCGCAGCCACGCGAGCGCGAACGTCAGCGGCGCCGTCTCGACGCCGACGAAGTGCCCCTCCGGATAGCGCCGCGCGAGCCGGCGGAGCGTCCCCGCGAGCCCGCAGCCGAGGTCGACGAGGCGCAGCGTCTTCGGCAGCGCGTCGAGCACCTCGAAGAGCGCGCGCTCGGTGCGCCGCCCGGTCAGGTACAGCGGCACGCGCTCGCCGAAGCTGTTCCAGCTGAGGAGCGCGATCAGCAGCAGCCCGAGCAGCCACCAGCCCGGCGCCACGCGGAGCGCGCTCGCCGCGAGCAGGCAAGGCACGAAGAGCGCGTGCATCAGCCACCACCAGCGCGACTGCCGAAAGCGCCAGCTCAGCCCCGCCGCGAGCAGCCCCTGCGCGAGCGCCCACCACGGCAGCCCGAGCCTGACGCCCGCGGCGAGCAGCCCGCGATGGAGCGCGAGCGCGAGCGCCGCCGCGAGGAGCTGCACGCCGAGCGCGAGCAGCGCGGGGCGCCGAGGCTCGGCGGGCGTCAGGCGCTGGCGGGGCTCAGCGGGCGGGCGGCGCTCACGGGGCTCAGCGGGCGGGCGGCTCATACGCCGTGACGCCGTCCGCTGCGAGCACGCCGACGAGGGGCGCGAGCTCCGTCGCGGGGCGCTCCGCGAGCACCTGCTTCAGCTGCCCGACGTTGATCCAGCCGAGCAGCCGCTCGTGCGGCGCGAGCCCGAGCAGCGCCGTCAGCCCCGCGCCGCGATCGAACGGCGCGCTCTTCCAGATGGCGCCGAGCCCGAGCGCGTGCGCCGCGAGCGTGAGCGCGTAGCCCGTGCACGCCGCCGTCGCGAGCTGCTCCCACTCGGGGATCTTGTGCCCGACGCGCGGCGACGCGATCAGCAGCACCTGCAGCGGCGCCATGAACGCCTTGCCGCGCGCGCTCTCGACGTGCTCGGGCGCGGCGTCGGGGCGCGTCTCGAGGAGCGTCGCGGCGAGCGCGTCCCCGAAGCGCGCGCGCCCCGCGCCCTCGGACACGAGGAAGCGATACGGGCGCAGGGAGCCGTGGTCGGGCACCGTCGTCGCGGCGCGCAGCATCGACTCGAGCTGGGCGGCGCTCGGGGCGGGCGCGACGAGGGCGGCGTGGCTGCGGCGGGAGAGGAGCGTGGCGAGAGCGTCCATGGTCCGGCGTTATGACGGATCAATCTCCGGTTTGACAGTCGCGGCTGCCTCTTCTAAAAGCCCTCGCTCGAAAAAAGGCCGCGCTGCGGCCCCATCGTTTCGCTGCGGCGCAGCACCCTGCTCCGGCCGTCTGACGAGATTCTACAAGGAGATCCATGAGCTACCTCTTCACCTCCGAGTCCGTGACCGAAGGTCATCCGGACAAGATCTGCGACAACGTGAGCGATGCCGTCCTCGACGCGATCCTCGCGCAGGACAAGCGCGCGCGCGTCGCCTGCGAGACGATGGTGAAGACGGGCTACGTGATCCTCGCCGGCGAGATCACGACCACCGCGCGCATCGACCTCTCGACCATCGCGCGCGACGCGATCCGCGAGATCGGCTACGTCGACTCGTCGATGGGCTTCGACGCGAACACCTGCGCCGTGCTCACCGCGGTCGAGCAGCAGTCGCCCGACATCGCCCAGGGCGTCGACGAGGGCTCGGGCCTGCACAAGGACCAGGGCGCCGGCGACCAGGGGCTGATGTTCGGCTTCGCCTGCGACGAGACGAAGGAGCTGATGCCGGCGCCGATCCAGTACGCGCACAAGCTCGCGCGTCGGCTGACCGAGGTCCGCAAGAAGGGCGAGATCGACTACCTGCGCCCCGACGGCAAGACCCAGGTCACCGTCGAATACGGCGACAACTTCCAGGTCGCGCGCATCGACGCGATCGTCGTCTCGTCGCAGCACGCGGACGGCATCAAGCACTCGACGATCAAGGAAGCGATCATCGACGCGGTCATCAAGCCGTCGATCCCCGCGCACCTGATCGACAAGAAGACGAAGTTCCACGTGAACCCGACGGGCCGCTTCGTGCTCGGCGGGCCGTACGCGGACGCTGGCCTCACCGGCCGCAAGATCATCGTCGACACCTACGGCGGCATGGGCCGTCACGGCGGCGGCGCGTTCAGCGGCAAGGACCCGTCGAAGGTCGACCGCTCCGCCTGCTACTTCGCGCGCTACGTCGCGAAGAACGTCGTCGCCGCGAAGCTCGCGCGCCGCTGCGAGGTGCAGGTCGCGTACGCGATCGGCGTCGCGAAGCCCGTCGGCGTGTACGTGACGACCTTCGGCACGGGCGTCGTCGACGACGCGAAGATCGCCGCCGTCGTGCAGGAGCTCTTCGACTTCCGCCCGCGCGCGCTGATCGAGCAGCTCGATCTGCTGCGCCCCATCTACAAGACGACCGCCGCGTACGGGCACTTCGGCCGCACCGAGAAGTCGTTCTCGTGGGAGAAGACCGACCGCGCCGCGGAGCTCGCTGACCGCCTGCTCGTGTCGAAGCCGAAGGCGACGGCCCCTGTCGCGGCGAAGCCCGCCAAGGCCGCGAAGGTCGCGAAGGCTTCGAAGAAGTAGCCCTCGGCGCCCCCCCGACGCGCGCGCCGCGTCTGCTGCCCCTTCTTCCGTTCGCGGGAGAGGGGGCTTCGTTTTTCAGCCCGCGAGCTCGCCTTGCGATTTCAGGTGCTGATTTCGGGCGCTGATTTCAGCCCTCGAGCAGCCGCTCTAGCCGCTTGAGGACGTCCGTGCGCGCCTTCGCCGTCAGGAAGTGCCCGGGGACGTGGAGCAGCATCGACGACCACTTGTGCCGCGCGATCTTGCGCTCGCTCGACGCGATGAAGTCCCGCAGCGCGACGGCGCTCTCGCGGTGAAACGCCCAGAGCACTTGCCCGCGGTGCGCGAGCTGAAACCACGCGTCGTCGGGCCAGCGGAGGCGGTGCTTCGCGCGGCGTCCGCACGCAGCGCAGAGGAGCGCCCCGGCGCCGAGCGGCTGGCTGCGCATCAGGTAGCGCGAGTGCGCCCAGTCGCTCGCGGCGTAGCCCTCGGGGAGCTCCGTGAGCGCGCCGAGCCCGCCGTGCAGCCCCGCGTAGAAGAGCGCGCCGTGCCACGCGGCGTCGTACCCGCGCACCGGGAAGAACTCGTAGTCGAGCTGCGGGCTCGCCTCGAAGAACGGGATGTCCGTCTTGCGCTTGATCCGCACAGCCTCTGCGAACTCGAAGCCCGCGAGCGCGCGACACGAGGTGCACCGCACGTCGAGGCGATGCGGCATGGGGTTCCAGTCGTAGGTGCCCGTCACGCGCGGAGCATAAGCGAGGTCCGAGGTGACGGCTTCTTGCGAGGCTCCCGCGGCTCTGCGACCGTCGCGCGATGAGCCCGACGTCGCTGACCCCGTTCGATACGCGCGCCCGCTATGCGTTGCTCGCCTTCGTCGGGCTGGTGCTCGTGTGGTCGGGCGTCGGGGCGAAGGACCCGTTTACCTGGGTGCTCGAGGTGGTCCCGGTGTTCGTCGGCGTGGCGCTCGTGCTCGCGCGGCACCGCGCGTATCCGCTGACGTTGCTGCTCTCGACGCTCCTCGCGCTGCACGCCGCGGTGCTCTGCGTCGGCGGGCACTGGACGTACGCGGAGGTGCCGGCGGGCTTCTGGGTGCGGGACGCGCTGCACCTGACGCGCAACCCCTACGACCGGCTCGGGCACCTGATGCAGGGCTTCGTGCCGGCGCTCCTCGCGCGCGAGATCTTCTTGCGGAGCAGCCCGCTGCGCCGCGGGGGCTGGCTGTTCCTCTGTGTGACGAGCGTCTGCCTCGCGTTCAGCGCCTGCTACGAGCTCATCGAGTGGTGGACGGCGCTCTCGACGGGTGAGGCGGCGGAGGCGTTCCTCGGCACTCAGGGCGACCCATGGGACACGCAGTGGGATATGTTCTGCGCGCTGCTCGGCGCGCTCACGGCGCAGCTCACGCTCGCTCGCTGGCATGACCGACAGCTTCGCGCGCTCGTGGCGCGTGCGTGAACCGCGGAGCGCGCGGTTGCGCGGCAGCGATTAGTCGCTACTTTACCGTCATGCGGGTAAACCCTGCCTAGGACGGAATTTCTGTGCGCTTTCACCATCACCCCGCGTCCTACAACTCTCGTCGGGCGCTGGCGGTCGCGCATCACCTCGGTCTCGACGTCGAGGTGACCATCTGTGACCTGATGGCAGGCGCGCAGCAGGCTCCCGAGTTCCTCGCGCTCAACCCCAACGGACGGGTTCCCGTGCTCGAAGACGGTGACTTCGTGCTGTGGGAGTCGATGGCGGTCAGCCAGTACTTGGCGTCTCAGACGACCAACTCGCTCTGGCCAGACGACGCCCGAGTCCGGGCGGACATCACGCGCTGGCAGGCGTGGGACCTCGCTCACTTCGGCCGCGCAGGCGACATTTTGCTCTT
>CAIUAC010001124.1 GCA_903896985.1 uncultured Sandaracinus sp. | reverse complement strand
CAGCCTCCGGCTTCGCGGCAGCCTCCGGCTTCGCGGCAGCCTCGGCCTTCGCGGCAGCCTCGGGCTTCGCGACAGCCTCCGGCTTCGCGGCAGCCTCCGGCTTCGCGGCGGCCTCCGCGTGGGGCGTCGCCTTGGTCTGAGGCGCGGGCTCGGTCTGCGGCGATGGCGCGGTCTTGGGCATGGGGGGGCGGTGATACGGGAGCGTCCCAGGGCAAGCAAGCGACTCGTGCGCGCCCAGCGCAATCGTTACACCTGCGACTGTCGCGGTCTGCACTGGCGCATAGACGTAGACCCGTGATAGGACTTCGTTCCTTGACCCAAGCCGACCCAAACCCCGACGCGACGCTGACGATCGACGAGCTGGCTGGGCTCGCGAAAGTTCCGACCCGCACGATCCGCTTCTATCAGAGCAAGGGTCTCGTGCCGGCGCCGGTGATGAAGGGGCGCGTCGCGTACTACGGCAAGAAGCACGTCGAGCGCCTGGCGCTGGTCGCCCAGCTGCAGGACCGCGGGCTCCGGATCGACGCCATCCGCGACCTGATCAAGCGCCTCGACGCGCGCGAGCTCGACGTCGGCGAGTGGCTCGGGCTCGACGCGGAGCTGCAGGCTCCGTGGGCCGACGACCGACCGCGGACGATGAGCGAGCGGGAGCTGCTCGAGGTCTTCGGACAGCAGGGCGTGGGACTCGTCGGGGAGCTCGTGCGGCACGCGCAGGTCGAGCGGCACGGCGACACCTTCCTCGTGAAGAGCCCGGCGCTCGTCGCGCTCGCGGGCAAGCTCGCCGGCGCGGGCGTCGACCTCGAGGTCTCGACGAAGGCCGCGAAAATCCTGACCAAGCACCTGCGGCGCTCGGCGGAGGAGATCGTCGAGCTCTTCGTCCGCGACGCGAGCGGCGAAGGGAAGGATCTGTCGCACGCGCTCGCCGCGCTGCGTCCGCTCGGGCTCGAGGCCGTGCGGACCGTGTTCGCGCGGGAGATGGAGCGGGCGCTCGGCGAGCTCGTGCGCTCGGGTCGCGCCGCGAAGCTGCCCCTGAAGCCGAAGAAGAAGTAGCGCGAGGCAGACGCTGTCGCAGCAGAGGTTCGCCCAGCGCCCGCCGCTCTCGACGCAGCGCTGCTCGCGCGGCAGCACGGGCGGTCCCGCGGGACACGCCGCGTCGGGGACGCAGCCGACGCCGGGCGCGAACGAGCGCGACGACCGCCGGGCTCTTCACGAGGAAGGCGTCGTCGTGCCGCTCGACCTGTGCGTGCCGCACGAGCTCCCCGACGAGCCCCGCGTCCGTGCCGGCGTCCGCGACGCCCTCGGACGAGAGACCGTACGACGAGGAGCAGGCCACGAGCGGCACGAGCGCGCACGCCAGCGCGAGCGAAAGGCGGCGGCGCCGCGCGCGGTTCACGGCGCGAACCGGTTGTTCCCGCAGGTGTCGATCGCGGGGTCCGGACTGCACGTCGGCGCGCGGCAGGTCGCCGCGCCGAAGCAGCCGGCCCCGCCGCACGTCTGACAGCAGAGCGATCCGCTCGCGCAGCGGGCCCGCGGGTCACACGTCTCGCCGACGCTGCGCTCGAAGCAGCGCGTCGACTCGATGCAGCCACGCGCGTCGTCGAAGACGCGGCCCGCGCCGCAGTTGCAGGCGGGCGTCGCGCAAGCGAGCGGGCAGAAGTCCCCGCACACCGTGTCGCAGCAGATCCCCTCCCAGCTGCCGCCGCTGCCCGTGCAGAGGAGCTCGCGGGGCGGGATGGGCGGCCCGACGGCGCACGAAGGGTCGGCGACGCAGCCGACGGTCGGGTCGAAGGTGCGCAGCGGGCCGCAGTCGCAGACGGGTCGGCCGAACGCGCAGTCCGCCGGCACAGAGTGGCCACACTGGTAGTGCAGGCACTCCTGCGCCCAGAAGAGCCAGTCGCCTCCGCTGCCGCGGCAGAGGCTCGGCTCGCACGCGGTGTGCGCCATCACGCACTCGCCCTCGGAGGCGAAGCGCGCCGCGCAAGCCGTGCCCTCGCAGCCGCCGCAGGTGATCGAGAAGCAGCGGTCGCCGTTCCAGTACCAGCCGTCGGGGCCATCGCAGAGGGACACCGGACACGCCGCTTCGTGTGCGTCCTGCGCGTCGCAGGGGTTGCGTGGCCCGGCGTCGATGACGCCTTCGTCGACGCCAGCGTCGAGGCTGCCACCGTCGAGGCTGCCGCCGTCGGCGCTGACGAGGTCGGGCGCCGCACCGTCACCTGGCTCGAGGGGGTGCGAAGCCCCGCAGGCGGAGAGGAGCGCGACCGAGGTCGCGAGGAGCGCGAGTTGTGCCAGAGCGTGCCGACGAGTGAGCATGAGCCCGACACTATGCACGAGGAAAGCCAACATCCGCGAGCCGCGCGCAGGCCCGCGTGCGCCCCGCCGCGCTCAGCTCACTTGGTCCATTCCTCGCTGCGCGCGAACAGTTCCTTGGCGAGCGCTTCGTCGCGCGCGACGCGGCTCATCTTCGCCTCGCGGGTCTTGTCGTAGTAGCGGCCCGAGGTCGTCGCCAAGCCGGGGTCGGTGGCGCAGTAGAGGCTCGTCTTCGCGCCGTCTTCCGTCGAGAGCATGAACAGCTTGATCAGCCCCGCGAACGGCCACGGGACGCTCCTCCAGACGTCGGAGGCGACCACCCCCGGGTGCAGCGAATACGTCGTCACGGCGCTCTTGCCGACCTCGCGGCGCGCGAGCTCGTTCGCGTGGAGCACGTTGGCGAGCTTGGAGACCGCGTACTCGTTGAGGCCGGTGGTCGTGATGGTCCGCTGCCGCAGGGTCTCCCACGGGATGCCCTTCGCGCTCAGGTGCGCGCGGCTCGCGACGTTGACGATGCGCCCCTGCTCCGCCTTGCGGAGCGCCGGCAGCAACAGCTGCGTGTAGAGAAACGGCCCGAGATGGTTCGTGCCGAACGCGATCTCGAAGCCGTCCTTCGTGACGCCGTGCGCCCCCGCGACCCCGGCGTTGTTGATCAGCACGTCGATGCGGTCGTGCTTCGCGAGCAGCTCGACGGCGCTGCGACGCACGGCGGCGAGGTCGTCGAGGGCGAGCGCCGAGAACGTGATGGCGTCGTTGCCGCTGTCGGCCTTGAGCGCTGCGATCACGGGCACGGTCTTCTCGGCAGAGCGCCCGGCGAGGACGAGCGTCGCTCCGCGCGCTGCGAGGTTGGCGGCGGTCGCGCGGCCGATGCCGGTGTTCGCGCCCGTGAGGATGATCGTGCGCCCGCGCAGCTCGTCGGTGGCCATGGTGGACACCACGTACGACGACGCCGACCCTCGTTCAAGGGCCGGCGTCGGAGGTAACTAGCGAAGAATGTGGAGAACGCTCAGGGCGCCGCGGGGACGATCGCGCGGAAGCCGCAGCGCGCCCAGCTGCCCGTGACCGTCGCGTCCTGGCTCGCCGCCGTGAGGCGGAAGATGTACGTGCCCGGCGCGGTCACGGTGGTCGCGCGGATGACGGCGCCGCTGTCGGCGGTCGTCTCCGTGGCCGTCGCGAGGCTCGCGCCCGTGCTGTCGAGGAGCGCGAGGCTGAGGCCGCGCAGGCCCGAGCCGCTGGTCTCCGCGCCACACGCGCCGCTGACCTGCTCGCCGGCGAGCACGTCGATCGAGTAGTAGTCGGTGTCACCGGCCGGGAGCTGCGCGAGGACGAAGCCGCTGCGGATATCCGTCGTGCCGGCGGGCGCCGTGAGCGGGATGAACTCCGGCGTCGCGAGGACGCCGTTGGTCGCCTCCTCGAGCTCCGCCGGGTTCTCGGTGCCGCGGAGCACCTTGGTGACGTAGAAGTCGTTCGCGCCGACCGTGCCGGCCGGGCGGTTGATCCACAGCAGGTACGAGCCCGCGGCGAGCGACGGGCTGAGCTCGTTGAGCACCGAGAGGTCGGAGAGGCGCGCGAGGATCTCGGTCCCCGCCATGTTGGTGACCCAAGCCGCGCCAGCCGGCGTCGTCGAGCCGTAGCCCGTGTCGCCCGCGGGCATGAAGGTCGCCTGGAAGATCTGCGTCTCGGTGGTCGTGACCGTGTAGACGTCGACGTCCGCGACGTTCTCGAACATGCCGACGAGCAGGCCGGCGCCCGACGTGAAGAACTCGAGGGGCGCTGCGCTCGCGGCGTCGTTGCCGAGCTCCGGATCCTGCGTGATGCCGGTCGCGGCGATGTTCAGCTCGCCGACGTTGACCTCGTAGACGTCCGCGGGGTGCGCCTCGGGCGACATATTCACCCAGTCGGAGAAGTCCTGAACTTCCACGTAATACGTCCCTGCCGTGATCACGTGATAGATGATCTCGGAGTCCGTGCTGGCGCGCGGGAGGGCGTCGTCGTTCTCGGCGACCTGCACCATCGAGGCGTCGTAGAGCGTGATGACGGTGTCGACCATGCCGCTGACGTCATCGGGGTTCGCGGTCGTGCTCAGGGTGATCCACTGGTCGGCCGTCGCTTCGAACTTGAAGTAGTCCTTGTCGTCGATGGCGCCGATGGTGTCCATCGCGCCAGTCGCCGCGCCGAGCGTCAGGGTGACGGCGTCGGCGAACGAGTTGTTCGTGTCGAGGGCGCCGGCATCGGGCGGGCCGGCGTCGTGGCCGAGGTCCGGGTGACCGAGGTCCGCGCCCGCGTCGGCCGGACCCGCGTCCGTCATCGGGGTCGCGTCATCATCGCCACACGCGGCGAGGGCACTCGCGAGCACGAGCACCGGCATCCACTTCCATGCGTTCATCATCACTAAGGCCTCCGACGGGGGGAAAAGGGGCAACCTGCCTACCACGAACGCGGCCCGGCGGCTACGGTGGCTCGCGTGACCGCCCTGAGCCTGATGACGATCGACTGTGAGTACGTCTCCCCGGGGCTCGCCGCTGCGTACCTGCGCGTGCAGGGCGACGAGGCGGCGTTCATCGAGACGAACACGACGCACGCCGTGCCGCGATTGCTCGCGGCGCTCGAGGAACAGCGCCTCGATCCGGCGCAGGTGCGGTACGTGATCGTGACGCACGTGCACCTCGACCACGCGGGCGGCGCATCGGCGCTGATGCGGGCGTGCCCGAACGCGACGCTGCTCGCGCACCCCCGCGCCGCGCGGCACCTGATCGATCCGAGCAAGCTCGTCGCGAGCGCGCGGGTCGTCTACGGCGCCGAGCGCTTCGACTCGCTCTACGGGACCATCGAGCCCATCGACGCAGGTCGAGTGCGCTCGCTCGACGATGGCGCGGAGGTCGCGTTGGGCGACGCGGCGCTGCGCTTCTGGCACACGCGCGGGCACGCGAACCATCACTTCATCGTGCACGACGAGGCACGCGACACGGTCTATACGGGTGACACCTTCGGGTTGGTCTACCCGCGCTTGCAGCGAGGTGGGCGCCTCGCCTTCCCCTCGACGAGCCCGACGGACTTCGACGCGGACGCGGCCATCGCGAGCGTCGAGCGGGTGCTCGCGCTCGGGACGCGCACGGCGTGCCTCACGCACTTCGGCGAGATCGACGACCTCTATGTCGTCGCCGAGCAGCTGCGCGGCTGGCTGGAGCTCTCGAAGACGCTGGTCGCTGAGGCGGTCGGTCGCGCGGACTCCGAGGCGCATATCCGTGGTCGGCTCGAGGCGGCGCTCGAGAAGACCGTCGCGGACCTCGGGCTCACGCTCGACGCCGAGGACCGCGCGCTCCTGAGGTTCGACCTCGGGCTCAACGCGCAGGGACTCGCGCACGTCGCGTCCAAGCAGAGCGCCTGAAGGGCGCTACCTGCGCCGCGCGCGGCGGAGCGCGAGCGCCGCGACTCCGAGCACACACAGCCACGCGGGCGACGCCGCGCGCGTCCTGCTCGCCGTACGACACGAGCAGCCATCGGGCGCCGTCGGCGCAGGCGAGCCTGCGTCGGGGATGACGCCTGCGTCTGGCGGACGCACCGTCACGCCGCGCAAGAACAGATGGCTCGTGACGACGCGCGCGCGCCCGCTGCTGACGAGCTCT
>CAIUAC010001123.1 GCA_903896985.1 uncultured Sandaracinus sp. | reverse complement strand
GGCGACCTGCGCGTCCGCGCTGCGCTGCTCGATGCTGCGTCCGCCGCGACGCATCAGCGCGCCGCGCTCGCCGACACACGCGGCGCCGAGGTCCTGCACGTGCGCCTCCTGCTCGCGGGCTCGCCGCGTCCAGACGGAGTGGGCGTCGACGTGCGACTCGCCGATGGGCGCGTGCTCCGCCGCCGAACGCTCCCGAGCGGCGAACTCTTCGTCTTCGACCTCGCGGCGGGCCTCGCGGACGTCACGCTCCGCGCCGAACCCGACTACGCGCGCGACCCAGAGTCGCCACCTTCTTCCGAGCCTCCCCCGTCAGCCCCGTAGTCCAGCCCGACGACGTCGCGTAGCACGGGAATCGGCCGGTCGTCGGGCTCGGTCTCCGGCTGAAACTCCGCGTCTCCGTAGACCTTCAGATAGTCCTGTCGAAGGCCGTTGCAGCGCCGGCGCAGCGTGCATTTGATGCAACTCTCGAGATAATGGCCCCCTTCGATCGGAGACTCCTCGAGTCGAAATCGGTAGCCGCCTGGATTGGCCACGATCAGCTCGAGCGCGGCCGCGTGAAACAGGCACGCAGAGAGCCCTCGCGGCACCGTGCACGGCGGCGTGTGCAGCGAGGTGATGAAGTCCGTTCGAGCCGACAAATTCAGCGCGAGCGCCTCTCCGATCGCGTGAATGGCGTCGGCGATCTTCGGCACTTCGTCGGCGAGCGTCCCTTCGCCGAACTCAGTCGCCGAGAACAACCAGACGTTGAAGCGCTCGAGTCCGCGGGCGTGAAAGACTCGAATCATGTCCACGAACTCGGGCAGGCCGCTCCGATACAGCAAGATGTCCCCGTCGGCGGTCAAGCCTCGTCGGCACCACTCGTCGATGCCCCTCTGGAGGTGCTCGAAACATCCGGGGGTCTGCGTCAGTCGGTCGTGGGACGCGGCCGTCGCGCCCTTGATCGAGAAGGTCGTCTCGGTGATCCCTGCGTCGACACAGCGCGAGACGTAGTCGGGATACGACAAGAGCATCCCGTTCGTCTGGAGCTTGACGCGCGTGTAGCCCATCGCCCGCGCCGCCCGCGCGATCGCGAAGAGATCGCGGCGCAGCGTCGGTTCACCGCCGCCGAGCCAGAGCCAGCGCGCGCCCTCCGCACGACCGTGGCGCAGGTGCTCGAGCGCCTCGCCCGTGCTCATGCGCGAGGCGTCGCCGCTGATCGAGTAGCAGCCCAGGCAGCGATTGTTGCAGCTGAAATCCCCGCTGAGTTCGAGCCACTTCGCCATGTTCTGACTCATATCACGGGAGCCCGCGCACGCGGCGGGCGACGCCCGAGCCTGCCGGCGACCTGTCCCGTTCGGGCGTTTTCGGTCATGATCCGGCGGTGAATACGCTCATCACTGGCGGCGCGGGCTTCGTCGGCTCGCGCCTCGCCATCGCCCTCGCGTCGGAGGGACACAGCGTCGTCGTCGCCGACAATCTCTCCGCTACGGCGGGGTGGCAGCTCCTCGGGCCACGGGTGGCGGGGGTGCTGCGCGCGCACGCCGATATCCGCATCCCAGACGACCTCGACCGACTTCCTGCGGGGCGCTGGGACCGCGTCTACCACTTGGCGGCGTCCTTCGCGAACGAGCGCTCCGTCGCGCACCCAGAGCTCGATGCGACGACGAACGTGGAGGGGACGCGCAACGTGCTCGCGCATGCGCGGGCGCGCGGCTGCGGGCTCTTCGTCTACGCGGGCAGTTCCTCGAGCTACGGGGATGTCGAGCCACCGTTCCACGAGGACGGGGCCATGCGCCCCGGGACCCCCTATGCGCACACGAAGCTCGCGGGCGAGGCGCTGGTGCGCGGGTCCGGGCTCGAGCATGCCGTGCTCCGGCTGTTCAACGTCTACGGGCCCGGCGACGTCCCCGACCCCTGGCGCAACGCCATCCCGAACATGTTCGCTGCGCTCCACGCGCAGGAGGGCCGCGTCACGCTCTTCGGCGAGGGAGCGACGCGTGACTTCACCTATGTCGGTGACGTCGTGAGGGCGCTGCTGCAGGCGGAGCGCGCGACAGGCACGGTCGTCAACGTCGCCACGGGGGTCGAGACCGCCGTCCGGGAGGTCGCGACGGCCTGCCTTCAAGTCGCAGACGCGCCGCGAGACCGCCTCGTCGTGGGGGATCGCCGCGGCTGGGACCGCGTGGTGCGCCGCGTCGCCGACGTCTCACGGATGCGACAGTTGTTCGGCTGGACTCCCGAGACCGGCCTCTCCGAGGGCTTGGCCGCGACGTTCGCTTGGCTGCGCGCCGAGGGTTTACTGAGCCGGACGGCACGATGAAGCTCCCGAAGCGCGTGCTCTTCGTCGGCGCGCACTGTGACGACGTCGAACTCCTCGCCGGGGGGCTGCTCGCCCGCGCCTGCGAGGAGGCGCTCGACGTCGGCGTGCTCGTGTACAGCGATCATCGCGGCGTGCTCTCGGACCGACTCGCAGAGCAGGCGCGCGAGGAGTTTCGGGCAAACCTCGCGTGGCTCACCGGAGAGACCGGCACCCCCATCACCGATCACTCGACCCTGATGCTCGGCGCGTGTGACGGGTCATTTCTCGCGCGGCGCGCCGAGATCTACGCGACGCTCGAGGGCCTGCGCGGTGCGTACGACCTCGTCGTGACGCACGCGCGCGGCGACACGAACCAGGACCATCGGCAAGTCGTCGAGGAGGCCACGCGCGCCCTCAAAGGGCACACGACGCTCGTCAGTGGCGAGTTCCCCAACAACGATATGGGGAGTTTCGATGCCGGTTTCTACGTCGCGCTCTCGTCGTTCGCGGTCGAGGCCAAGGCGAGGATGATCGAGGCCTATGCGTCGCAGCGTCGCGATGGGCGACCGTATCTCGACGGCACCGTCGCGCGCGCCCTCGCCCGGGTTCGCGGTTCCCAGATCCGCGCGGAAGCCGCCGAGGCGTTCGAGGTGGTCCGGGTGACGTTGCGCTGACGCTGCCGCGCTCTAGCGTGGCGCCAGAATCTCGGCGATGCGCGTCGCCGCGTGCCCGTCCCAAAGCGGCGGACGCTCGGGAACACGCCGCGGGCCAGCCCACACGGCCTCGATTGCCGCGGCGATCGCCTCCGGGGCAGTCCCCACGACGCGGTTCGAGCCACACGCCACCGTGGCCGGCCGTTCGGTCGTGTCCCGCAAAGTGATGCAGGGGACGCCGAGCACCGCACACTCGTCTTGGAGACCACCGGAGTCCGTCAAGACGACGCGCGCGGAGTCGACCGCCCGCGCCATGTCGAGGTAGCCGAGCGGCGGCAGGAACTCGAGCCCATCCGCTCGCAGACTCTCCTGCAATCCCAAGGCGTCCAGGCGCGCGCGGGTCCGCGGATGGGTCGGGAACAGCACCTGGGTTCGCCGCGCGAGTCGAGCGATCGACGACACGAGCGCACGAAGCACCTCGGGATTCTCGACGCTCTCGGGTCGGTGAAGCGTGACCACGGCGTGCTCGCCCGGCTCGGCGCGCGTGCTGAGCGCCGTCAGCAGAGTATCCGCCATCACGTTCCCCACGACGTGTATCCGGTCGGCCGGGACTCCCTCCGTCCGCAGGTTGAGGAAGGCAGTCTCGTCCGTCGCAAACAGCCATCGACTGGCATGGTCCACGAGGATCCGATTCAGCTCCTCGGTCATGCGCCAGTCGCGCGATCGCAGCCCCGCTTCGACGTGCGCGACCGCCACTCCCGCCTCTGCTGCGCCGAGCGTGGCGCCAAGAGTCGAGTTCACGTCCCCGTAGGCCACCAGCACGTCCGGCCTGAATCGCGCGCACGCTTCCGCCACGCCGACTCGCACTGCGGCTACCTGCCGCCCGGCCGCGACGGCGCCGACCTCGAGGCGGACGTCCGGCGTCGGCAGTCCCACCGCCTGCGCGATGTCGTCGGAGAGATTCGCGTCGTAGTGCTGGCCTGTGTGCACCAGCCATTGCGTCGTGACTCCCGCGCTCCGAAGCGCCCGGAAGACCGGCGCTGCTTTCACGAAGTTCGGTCGAGCCCCGACGACGTGGAGGAACGAGGTCACGGGCCTAGCATAGTCGAACGGCGTTCTGGCACTATGGAACCGATGAGGTCTTCGCTCGTGACCCTCCGCCGGCCGCCTGTCCACCCCTCGGGCCGCGTGACGCTCGTGCGTGGGCCGATGCGAATGGCGGCGGGCAACCACGTCACGCTCGCCTGTCCCCCCCTCGGCGTGGTGTCCCTCGCCGCCGCGCTGCGGGGGCACGGGATTCCCGTGTGCGTCGTCGATGCCGTCGGCGCGGACCCGTTCGAGGTGGTGTACGAGCGCGGGTTCATGCGCGTCGGGATCGACGACGAGGCGATCGCGCGGTCGATCCCCGCCGACACCGTGCTGATCGGCGTGAGTTGCATGTTCTCGGAGGAATGGCCCGTGGTCCGCCGCACCATCGAGGCGATCGCGCGGCGCTTCCCCGGCGTGCCGCTCGTGATCGGCGGCGAGCACGCGACGGCGCTCTCGGACCACGCGCTGGCAGCGTGCCCCGCGATCGCGGCGGTGGCGCTCGGCGAGGGCGAGCAGACGATCGTCGAGCTCGCGTACGCCCTCGCCGACGGCGAGCCGCTCGACACCGTCCCCGGGTTGGTCGTGCGCGATGCCAGCGGCGCCCCGACGCGCACCGCTGGACGGCGCCGCATCGCCGACCTCGCGAGCATTCCCCGGCCGGCGTGGGACTTGATCCCGATGGAGGCCTATCTCGGCAACGGCCTCGGTTTTGGGGTCGACCGTGGGCGCAGCGTGCCCATCCTGGCGACCCGAGGCTGCCCGTATACGTGCACGTTTTGTTCGAGCTCGACGATGTGGACGACGAAATGGGCGGCGCGCTCTGCCGACGACGTGCTCGACGAGATGCGCGAAGGAGTCGAGCGCTTCGGTGCCCAGAACTTCGACTTCTACGACCTGACGGCGGTCGTCCGCACAGACTGGATACTCGAGTTCTGCCGCAAGATGGTGGAGCGCGGCCTGCGCGTCACGTGGCAGATTCCGGCCGGCACTCGCAGCGAGGCCATCGACTTCGAAGTGGCGACCTGGCTGCGGCGCGCGGGTTGTCGCAACATCGCCTACGCGCCGGAGAGTGGCTCTCAGGCGCTGCTCGAGCGCGTCAAGAAGCGGATTTCGCTCGACACGATGAAGAGCTCGATGCGCCACGCGGTGGCGGCGGGCCTACGGGTCAAGGCCAACATGATCGTGGGCTTTCCGGACGAGACCGCCGCCGAGGCCGCCGAGACGGTGGGCTTCTGTCGTGAACTCGCGCGCATCGGGCTCGACGACGTCAACGTGACGCCGTTTTGTCCATATCCAGGCAGCGAAGACTTTCGGAGCTTGGTGGCGCGCGGTCGGATTGGCACGCTCGATGACGCGTATTTCGAGTCCCTCGGCTGTTATTCCGATCTGTCCGCCAGCACGTCGTGGAGTGAGCATCTGGATGAGCGTGCCATCGCGCGCTTTCGCTGGCAGGCGATGGCAGAGTTCTATGGCCGCTCGTTCGTGCTGCGGCCGCGTCGCGTCCTCGAGCTTGCCCGCAGCGTAGTCACGGGGCAGCAGGAGACTCGCCTCGACAAGTCAGTCAGTGACCTCGTGACCCGTCACCGAGTCGGCCGGCGTGCGATCTCGCTCGCGCGCGCCCTGGCACCTTCATCCTGGACTTCGCCGGACGCCGCCTCCGGTTGAGCGTCGCGCGCTGCTGAGAGCCCTTCGCGTCACGCGACGTTCAAGTACGTCGACCGCCCGCCGCCTCTGCGAGTCGCGCCGTCGCGCGGCGTACGAGGCTCGCCACCGACATCTCTGCGCGAGATTCGTACCGCCCCCGCACGAGGTGTGAGGCGGCCGCGAGGGGGCGCCCCGGGTGCAGCGCCCAGCTCGCGCCGTAGAAGGTGGCGAGTCCGAGCAAGCGATAGCGCTGGAGTTGGCGGTCGGTGAGCGCATCGTCGTAGGAGCGCGCGTTGGCGAGATCAGAATACGAGAGCAGCGAAGCGTAGTAGTCGTCGTCGAGCGCGCCGATCCGCCCACTCGCCACCAGCTCATCGAACAGCGCCGAGCCGGGATACGGGACGAACGTCCACACAGAGGCATCGTGCACGCCGGCGCGCGCCATCTGCGCGGCGAACGCCAGCGTCTGGGCGATGTCCTGCGTGGTCTCGCCGGGGAAGCCCATGATCAGGTTGGCTTTCACGTTGAGCCCGGCGCCGATCGCCGCCTTCATGGAACTCAGCATATGGTCGAGGCGCACTTGCTTCTTGATTCGGCGGAGCGTGCGCGGAGAGCCGCTCTCCGGGGCGTAGCTGACGTTGCGACAGCCCGCCCGATACATCGCCTTCGCGACGTCCGCGTCGATCGCCTCGCTGCGAGTGCCGCTCGGAAGCTGCCAAGTCACGCGCAAACCGCGCCGCGACATCGCCTCGCACAGCGCGAGGATCCAGTCTCGTTTGACCACCGCAGTCAGGTCGTAGAAGTCGAAGGCCTCGGCGCCATAGCGCTCGACGTGTGCTTGCATCTCGTCGACGACGTCGCTCGGCTCACGCATCACATACCGCGTCCCCCACATCGAGGCGCTCGAGCAGAACGTGCAGCGATACGGGCAGCCGCGGGTCGACACGAGCGGCACCGTGCGCCCACGGTCGACGCCGAACGAGAGCCCACGCTCGAGGTAGCGCTCGAGGGGAGTGCGCTCCCACGCGGGACGTGGCAGCGCGCCGACGGCCAGAATTCGCGCCCGCGGCGACGTCCGCTGCGGGCCGTCCGGACCGCGGACGAGAAGCCCCGCGACGCTCGTGAGCGGCTGCCCACGATCGAGCGCGCGCGCGAGGCCGACGACGGTCTCTTCGCCTTCACCGAGCGCGCACGCGTCGAGGCCCGGGGAGTCCTCGAGGCAACGCTCCGGAACCGCCGTCGCGTGCTCGCCGCCGAGCACGAGGGTCGCGCGCGGGAGCGCCTCTCGCAGCAAGGCGATCAGGTCTCGAACGACCGGCCACTCGTTCGAGAACATGCAGGAAATCCCCACGAGCGCGCGGTCGTGGGGGACTCGGCGCACGATCTCGGCGAGCTCCAGGCCGTTGCACTGGATCTCAGGTCGATAGCCTTGCCAGCGGTGGTCGAGGGCCTCGCCGACCGCGTCGACCAACAGGACCTCGTGCCCGTCCGCGAGGAGACTTCCGGCGAGGTACGCGATCGAGAGCGGAGGCGTCTGGCTGAGCGTCAGGGCAAACCGGGTCACGACGCTCGGCGGACGAATCAGCGCGATGGATGCCATGCGCGGCGAACGTAACATGGTACGTCCGGGGCATGGACCGACGGACCGTGAGTGTGGTGCTTCCCGCCCATGACGAGGCGGGGACGATCGAAGATATCGTGACGAGGTGCCGAGACAGCGTGCCCGAGCTGCTCGAGATCCTGGTCATCGACGATGGCTCGACCGACGGCACCGGGGACCTCGCCGCCCGCGCCGGTGCGCGCGTGATCCGCCTCGCTCCGAACCGCGGCAAAGGAGTCGCGCTTCGTCGCGCGCTCAGCGAGGTGAAGGGCGACGTCATCGTGCTGCTCGATGCGGACGGGCAAGACGCGCCGGAGGACATCGTGCGACTCCTCGGGGCGCTCACCGAGGGAGTCGCGATGGTGGTCGGCTCGCGCTTTCTCGGCACCTTCGGCGAAGGCGCGATCACCCCACTCAACAAGCTCGGTAATCGGGCTCTCACCGAGATACTGAATCTGCTCTATGGCGTACGCCTCACCGACACGCAGGCAGGCTTTCGCGCGTTCCCGAGGAGTCTCCTCGACGGACTCGTGCTCCGCGCCGTGCGCTACGAGATCGAGGTGGAGCTCCTGCTCTCAGCGGTCGAGTCGAGTGGGCGAGTCCTCGAGGTGCCGGTCCGTCGGATGGCGCGCACTTACGGCACGACCGACCTCGGCTCGTTTCGCGACGGAGCCCGCATCTTGAGGGGAATCGTCGCGCGGAGGCTGCGTCGCGGGCGACGGATCGTGGCCGCTTAGGGCGCCGACGGGGACTCACGCAGCGCGTCGCGCATCCGATAGAGGGTCCAATGGCTCTCCCGCAATCGACCGAGAGATTGCAGCGACGCGCCCCAGGTCGCGGCGGGAAGTGCGTCCTTGCCGTGCGCGTCCTGGACCAGGAAGCGATCGGCTGGGCGAACGGTGGCCGGCGAAAGACGCCCCACCGCGACCACAGGACCAAACACCGCCTCGAGCAACAGAGCGCGCACCGCCGGACGCTGTCCGTGGCGCGAGGAAGTGAGCACGTCGAGCTCGAACGTCTGCCCAGGCTGAACGAAATAGGTGATGTGTCGACTGCGCGGGTCGCGCGTTCGAGCGAGGTACGCGCGCAGGAGCTCGGAGCTGGTGTAGATGGTGCCCGTGCGGTCCGGCGCGTGCTGATCGAGGAGCGCGACCATCTGGCGAAGCTCCTCACGCCGCGACCGGAAGCCGCCTTGATCGAGCCACGGGGCCGCGGTCATCGGGCCCGCGAGGGCGAGGATGAGCAGCGGCCACGGAGCGAGCGTTCGCGCCCGCGACGCGGCGAACGCCAGCGCGAGCGTCGGCGCGACCAGCGCCAGCAGCAACGCTCGCTCAGAGTAGGCGAAGCGCACGAATACCCCGCATACGATTAGTCCCAAGCACGCGCCGAGTGACCCACGCCAGCCTGGCTCCCCGGGCGCCGCAGGCTCGGCAGCGCGTGCCGCGAGGACGGCCAAGGCGGGCAGGACGGCGATGGCGTAGCGCTCGGAGTAGCCGAGGACGAAGAACGGTCCGATCGGCAGCACGGCGACGTGCGTGGCGCCGAACGCCAACACGAACAGCGCGACGAAGATGAAGAGCGTGCGCTCGAGCGCGGACAACCTCTGAAATGGCACGATCGCCAACACGACGACCGCTGGGGACACCGAGAGAAGCGCGCGCACGAGGGTCGCCGGGTTGTGATGCGCGTAGGGAGTGAGATGCCCGAGCGCCGCGACCGGGTCCGTGATGCTCGGTGGCCAGTGAGCGACCCAGAGCGCATCCGCGTGGTAGAGGGCGCCCGCGGCGAGGTAGAGCGTCGGGAATACGGCGAGTCCAATCGCCATACGCCGGAGTGAGGGAGTCGTGATCGCGGCGATGAAGAACGTCACCGCGAGTATGCCGGACTCGTAGCGAACCCATATCGATGCGCCCGCGACGAGGCCCGCTGTCAGCAAATGCCCCCTCGCCGCGAGCAGAATCACGAGCAGGCCGACGACGACGGCGTCTGCATTCGAGAGTCCCGTCCCGCCGCTGCGTAGGAAGAACGGCGACAGCGCGATGAAGACCGCCGCGACGTTGGGTCGACGGGCCCCAAGCGCGCGGGCCGCTGCCGCCGCGAGCGGTACGGCGAGCGCAGTGACGAGCGCGTGTACGACCAAGAATGGCAGGAGTCCGAAGCTCGCCGGGACCGCGTAGAACGCGGCGAGAAGAGGTTTGCTCTT
>CAIUAC010001122.1 GCA_903896985.1 uncultured Sandaracinus sp. | reverse complement strand
GAGCTGCAGGCGCTCGACGACGAGTTCCGCGAGATCATGGACGATGGCTCAGGGACCGACGCGCCGGCCGGGAACGCTCCCGCCGGAAGCGCGCCGGCCGCGGCGCAGGGAGGCGGCGAGTGACCGGCTCCAGGCACAGAGTCCTCGTACGCGCAGCCACGCTCCTCGCGTTGTTGGGTGTCCCCGGGATGGTCTCCGCACAGGATGCGGGGGCGACGGTTGCCCCGGCGGGCGACGGCGGCGACACGATCCTCGCGACGCCCGCGGACGCCTCGGTCGAGGCTGCCTCGTCGGCAGACGCAGGCGCAGCCGTGCCCTGGGCAGGCGCGTCCGATGTGTCGGGGGGTGCGGCGTTGCCGGACTTCCTCAACACCACGGACCGGCGCATCCAGGATGACCGGCCTGGCCCGAGCGAGGCGCAGATCGTCGCGCTCCGTGAGATGGAGGCCGAGGTCGGGCGCTTCGACTTGGCGGGGACGGCGTATCGCGATGCGGTCACCTCCATCGTCCGGCGCGAGTACCTCCGGCAGCGTCGCGCGCGGGACGAGGGCTACGGCCGTCAGATCCGCGAAGAAGAGCGCCTGCAGAACGAGGCGCGCGACCGCGCGATCCGCCTCTTCGAGCGCTTCGTCGAGAGCTACCCGAACGACCCGACCTACACGCCGGACGCCATGTTCCGGCTGGGCGAGCTGTACTACGAGCGCAGCGCGATTCAGTTCCAGGCGGATGTCGATGCCGCCAACGCGCAGCGCGACGCCGCAGTGGCAGCCGGCGGGACGGGCGAAGACATCGCTGACCCGGTCAAGAACTTCAACCCGACGATCGACCTCTATCGTCGGCTCGCCGCGGCGTTCCCGAACTACCGGCGCATCGACGGCGTGTACTACCTCGTCGGCTACTGCCTGAACGAGATGAATCAGATCGAGGAGGCGCGGCGCGCCTTCCTCGCGCTCGCGTGCGCGAATCACTTCACCTACGATCCGACGCCCCCGGTGGCGGTGATCCCGGAGGTCGAGGTCGACGGTGGCCCGGCGCTGCATCCGGCCCAGACGCTCGACCCGGTCCCCGCGGAGCCGGTCGTCGACGGCCCCTACACGGATCCGTACGCCGGCTGCACCCCGATCTCGGCGCAGACCGACTTCCTCGGCGAAGTGTGGCTCCGCATCGGTGAGTACCACTTCGACAACGACTTCACCGCGCACGGGCTCGACCGCGCCATCAGCGCCTACGCGTACGTTCTGCGACTCCCCGAGGACCGCAACTACAACCTCGCCCTCTACAAGACGGCCTGGTCGTACTATCGCGCGAGCCGCTATCCGGAGGCGCTGAAGTACTTCGCGGACCTCGTGCAGTGGTCGGATGACGAGCAGGCCCGCACGGGCCGCGCAGGTACGGAGCTTCGCCCTGAGGCCATCCAGTACCTCGCCATCACCTTCGCCTACGACGACTGGAACGAGAACCAGGCGCCTGATCCGACCGAGGGGCAGCCCACGGGCTTCCTTCGCGTCCAGGATCCGCAGCTTCTCCCGCAGGACCGCCCCTGGACAGAAGAGGTCTACTTCCAGCTGGGCCAGGTCTACTTCGATGAGGCCAAGTACGCTCAGGCCATCGAGGTCTGGAAGTTCCTGCTCGGCAAGTGGCCGCGCAGCGCGCGCATTCCCGAGGTGACCAACCTCATCGCCCGCGCCTACGCCCGCAACAACGATCAAGAGCACGAGCGCGACACGCTTCGACAGCTCGTCAACTTCGGCGTCGGTACGGACTGGTACAACTCGAACACCGAGCACCCCGCTGAGCAGCGTCAGGCGGAGCAGCTCGCGGAGTTCGCGGTCATCCGCGCGGCGCTTCAGGACCACGCTGACGCGCAGAACCTCCGCTCGCGCTGCGTCGCGAACCGAGAGCCCGCGCTCTGCATCGCAGCGCAGGAGAAGTACCGTCTCGCGGCGGCCGGCTATCGCGCGTACATCCAGCGCTACCCCAACAATCCGCAGGCCTACGAGCTCAACTACAACCTCGCCGACACGCTCTACTGGTCGGAAGACTACGAGGGCGCGGCGCGCGAGTACGCGGCCGTCCGAGACTCGAACCTCGACGATGCCCACCTTTCGGAGTCTGCGCGCCGCGTCGTGGAGTCGCTGAAGCGCCTCCTCGATGGCGCAGAGGCGAACCATCAGATCGAGATCCGCACGACGCCGCCCGATCCGGCGGGGACGCCGCCCACGGTGACGCCGACCCCGATGCCGGAGCTCGTGCAGCGCCTCGCGCAGGCGCGTGAGATCTACCTCGCGCGCGTCGATGCCGCGGCGGACCGCGAGCAGGTCCGCGAGTCCTACGACTACAACAACACGCTGCTGCTCTACGCGTATGGCTATTGGCCTCAGGCGAAGGAGCGCTTCACGCGCATCTTCGAGGAGCGCTGCTCCGGGCCCAACGCGAACGAGAGCGGCCGCGTCGCGTGGATCAACCTGCGCAACATCGCCGTCGCGCTGCAGCAGCCGGAAGAAGCGGAGCGGCTCTCTGCGCTCCTCCTCGAGCGGCGTTGCACGTTCGCGTCGGACGGCACGGCGCCCGCTGCCCACCCGAACCTCGACTGCGCTCGCCCCGAGAACGTGGACGATCCGGTCTGCATCGCGACCTCCACCCTGCAAGCCGGCCAGTATCGCATCG